>SVLY01000001.1 GCA_015067715.1 Oscillospiraceae bacterium
TTGGCTCTCCGATTGCCATTCAAAGTTATATCAAGGCGTATTGGTACTGTATAGAGAATTTTAATCTGCACAAAGAGGTTTGTGTGCACGGTGGATCTATGGGAGGAATCAGCAGCACAAATCTGGTGCTGAGCGGCAAAATCCCTGTGTTGGTACAAACAGGATTTTGTCCTGTGCTTGATACTTATAACGAAATATTTTTGCATCCTTGGTCAAACGGACTTCCCAAAACGGCGCTTTCGGTTATTTTTTCTTTTGAAAAAGACAATGATGACGAATATATTTATGATGAAGTGAAAGTTTTAGGATATAATCCTATTAACAGCAAAAAAGACCATCCTTGTCCTTTGCTCTTTTGTCACAGTATAAACGACCCTATAGTTGATTTTGAAACAACAAAACAATATATAGAACAAGCAAAGCGCCAAGGTATTGAAGCAGAGTTGATTGCATTGCCGGATGGAAAACATGAGCCGCAAGATTATGGAACGTATATTGATAAACCGATCGGAAACCGTTATTATAACGACGAGTTGCTAAATATCACAGTGGCGATTGAATCTGTATTTTCGTGGATAAGCAAATATGCAAACCCCAGTATCTAAATCGGTGCGACGTGCCAAAAAAATTCCCAAGTCGAATGACTTGGGATATTTTTTGGAATGATGTTTGCCCTGTGGGCAAATGATGTCGGCTTCGCCTGAAGATGCAGCCTTCGGCAATGATGTGTGCCTGCGGGCACATGGGGGCAAACAGCGCATCAGATCAATATTGTCTGGAAAAATCCACGGTTATATGATATAATCAGTTCAACAGAACAATATACGGGTGAGTATATGAACAGCGTGAACAAGACATTATATATCCCTTTGTACGGAAAAGCTTTTGTCAGCAAAAGGGGAATATTTCTTGATGATAAAAAAGCGGAAGAAATTTGGGGCGCGGAGGGGTTTGCGCTCAAAGGGAGATCCAGATCGAAGTGGCTTGCCTACTATATGGGTGTTCGGGCTGCTGTGTTTGACGAATGGGTGAAAAAGCAGGCAGCAGAGGCACGGGATGCCGTGGTAATTCATATTGGATGCGGTATGGACAGCCGCATTCTAAGAGCAGGAGCTATAAATCAAAAGTGGTATGATGTGGATTTTGCTGAGGTGATCGAAGAGAGAAAACGGTACTATTCGGAATCTGCCGATTATCAAATGATTCCCGGGGATGTGAGGGACGGCAACTGGCTGAAAAGTATTCCCGAAAAGAAAGGCGCCATTGTTGTTATGGAAGGCGTGAGTATGTATTTGACTTCCAAAGAAGTTTACGACTTAACGGAAAACCTGTGTGCGCATTTTGAACGGATCGTTTTTCTGATGGACTGCTACACCGTTTTGGCGGCCAGACTGTCCAGGTACAAAAATCCAATAAACGATGTGGGCGTTACTAAGGTTTACGGCACAGATGATCCTGCGCTGTTTCAGCACGGCGAGTTCGTTTATGTTAAGGAACACGAAATGATACCCCAAAAATACATAGACGAGCTGACGGGCATTGAGAAGTATATTTTCGGAAAACTGTATGCAGGAGGTTTTTCCAAAAAGCTGTATCGATTGTTTGAATACAGAAAAGACGATCAGGGGCGTCTCCTGCGGGTGCAAAGGTAAACCGCGAGTCGCAGAATGCACCGTTTTCTCATTTCGCTTGTGTTTGGGGAAAGTTTTTATTGTCTTTATTTGTTTATTGATATATAATAAGAGTGTGTAAAGACAAGTGCTTTCGCAATGAAGGATATAAATGTCAAAGGTTGGTGGGCGTATGAAAAAAAGTGCATTTTTGCTGATCCTGGTTACGGTTTTGATTTTGCTTTCAGGTTGTGATTACTATAGCGATGCATATATCAGCGTTGTAAATCCCGGGCCGGACAGCATTGGCGTGACCGGATACCGGGCAGGCGTCAGCGAAGAAAAGCACGCCGCAAGGCTCTTTCAGTTGGACTACAGGCTGGAGGGCGTCACAGACGGGAAAATCAAGGTGACTCTCCCTGAAATGATAGCGGACGAATCCGGCGCAGAGTATTCCGTTGACTCTTTCGGCGGCCCCACCGGCCCCAGTGCGCCGAGTCAGAAATTTAAACTGAGCATTCAGGTTCAAAACGGCACGGCTCCGGAAAACCCGTTGACGTTAACGGTAGATGCAGGTGCTCTGCCCCTGGATACGGCCTATTGGGACGATATTGAAATCGTTTTTTCTGCTGACGGTACGGTGACGTGGCTTTCCTCAGCGACGAGCCCCTTGTTTACGAGCTGCTCCTGAAAATCGAAAAGGAAGACGGTTCTGTGTGGGACGCCAGAGATTCCGATATGTGGTATAATTTGCCCGCTGAACAGTACCGCGGAGGAGAAAAGGTTATAATTCAGCTCAGACCGTCCGGGAATGGCAGTGAAAGACAGGTAAAGGTGAGGTCTGAAGTGCTGGAGCCCGTATCCGTTAACGGGGAGTATATTCAGTATGAGTTCACCATGCCCTATCACGGAGTGACGGTGATGGTTACCGATACAGCGGAATAAAGCAGTGGGGGACGGTCAGGACCGTCCCCCTACGGCTTCAAACAGGTGGATGAGTTTTCCGAATATGCCCGGGGCCTGGGGGGGGATTGCGGCATATGTCTGCAAAAAAACGTTCAGATGCTCTCCAGAGGAATACTGCAGACCTCGATCTCTTCCTTCATTACGGAGTAGATCACCCAGAGCGTATCGCCCCTGATGCAGGCAAGAGGTGCTGTTGTTGATGGCGGCACATCGTGCCTGGAGGGTATCATACACGTTTTTATCCCCCTTTGTTCTTTCTTTTGGGTCTCTGACAGAGGGAAGTATAACATTTTGAAATTGCAATGTCAATTCCGTAACCGGCAGAAGAGAAAAAGAGGGCTTTACGTTGCCGCCCTTTTGTGATAAACTAAAGCTGTATTTCTCCGGCGTTGCCGTGATTTGTGTTTGGGATGTGATGAACTGATGAAGGTATTGATCATAACGGATCTGGAGGGTGTCTCCGGCGTGGACAGGGCTGAAATGATGGAGGGCGAGGGGTATGCCTTTGCCTGCGAAAGGCTTATGGCTGACGTAAATGCGGCCGTTGGCGGCGCATTTTCCGCCGGTGCGGATGAGGTCGAGGTGGTGGACGGGCATTGCGGCGGCAAAAATTTTGTTCCGGGAATGCTGGACAAGCGCGCGTCTCAGCTGCCGGTCTCGGAGTTTGTGAGAATGCCCCTTTGGGGGTTCGACGCTCTTATGTGCGTTGGCTGTCACGCAAAGGCCGGGACGGAAAAGGCCTTTCTCGACCACACTCAGTCTGAGAACAGCTGGTTTGACTATACCGTTAACGGAAAAAGCTACGGCGAGATAGGCCAGCAGCTTATCTGTGCGGGGGCGTTTTCCGTGCCGCTGGTGGCTGTCTGCGGAGACGAAGCCGCCTGTGCGGAGGCAAAGTCCCTTGTGCCCGGAGTTGCCGTTGCCGCTGTGAAAAGTGCGGAGATAAGAAACCGCGCCCGGTGCATTCCCGGCTCAGAGGCGGAAGAGCTGATCTTCAAGGCCGCCGCCGACGGGGTAAGACGGTACAGGGAAATTGCCCCCTACAAAATTGAAACTCCCGCAGAGCTCACCCTGACGCTGTACAGAAGCGATTATTGCGACTACCATGCGGCAAACAACCCGTCTCTTAAGCGGAACGGCAGAACGCTTACCAAGACCGTGGACTCCGTTTCGTGCTACGCCGACGTAGTGGTGTTCTGAGCCGGGGTCTGAGTGGATAACGAAGAAGAAGATGAAAATGCTGAAAATAAAAGTCGTCCAGCCCCCCTATTTTGCCGGGGAAGAGCCGGACGAAAAGATTGCCGGGTTTTTGCTGGAAGAGCTTGAAAAGACCGAGGAAAACTCTCTGGTGCTCCTGCCGGAATATTCCAACGCCGGAGGAATAAGCGATGCCGAGGCCGAGCTGCGCGCCCTTCCCCGGGCAAAGCTGATGCTTGAGCGCGCATCGTCGGTGGCAAAAGAAAAGCGTGCCTGGGTCGCCGTTAACGTTCTTGAGGAGCGGGAGGGCAAAATAAAAAACAGCACCTATCTCTTTGACAAGACCGGAGATGCCGTTTTCGTTTACGATAAGATCCACCTTCCCCCCTCCGAGGTTGCTCTGGGTGTGGAACGGGGAGACGGGGTCTGCGTTTGCGAGGCAGGGGGGATCCGTTTTGGCTTTCTTACCTGCTACGACGTCTATTTCAACGAGCAGATAGAATATCTCGCCATGAATAAGCCGGATATCATACTTCTTCCCGGCTACCAGCGGGGAGAGTCGTCGGACATTCTCCGCGCCCAGACTAAGCTGATCGCTTTCCGGTGCAACTGCTTCGTGGCAAAGGCGTCCTATTCCATGGCAAGCGAGGAAAAGGGCGGCTGTTCGATGATCGTCTCTCCGGAGGGGAAAATTCTCTGCGATATGGGCGCAAAGATCGGAAGTGCCTGTGCGGAGGTTGAGCCGAAGCACAAGTATATGCGCCCGGCGGGCTTTGGTGGCGGACTTATCCGGAACGACGATTTTATAAACAACGGCCTCTGCCCCGGGGCGTTTTCAGAGAGGTAGGAGCGATGATCCCTTTTGCAAAAAATGATCTTCCCGGAATAACCGAAGAAGAGCTGGTTTCGGTCTACGAAAAAATGAAGACCCCGGTAAAGCGGGGGGCGGTGGTGAAATGGGAGAACGATTTTACGGATTCGCCCACGGTCTTTCAAAAGGACGGGGTCTTTTATATGTATTTCATTGCCATTTCAAAGGACTGCTCCGTATCCGGTTACGAGACCCATCTGGCGTCCTCCGTTGACCTGGTCAACTGGGAATACCGCTATCCCGTGTTCCGCCGGAACGACCTTGACCGGTGGGACAGCCGTCAGTGCGCCGGATATGCGGCCTTTAAGGATATTGCCTTTGAGGGCGCTAACGGGTTGATAAAGCCAAACGGCAGTTATTATTTATCCTATCTTGGGGGAAACAGCGACGGATACGAGCCCGATCCCCTCTACATGGGGCTTGCAAGGTCGGACGATCCCACCCGGGCAAGTTCGTTCGTCCGCTTTGACGCGCCTATTCTCCGTCCGGACGACCCGGATTCACGCCCCATGGAGAAAAAGACCCTCTACAAAAGCTGTATGTTCAGGGACGAGCTGGGGGTGACGGGTTTCCCCTACGTCAACATCTACAACGCAAAGGCCGAAAACGGTACCGAGAGGATATTTCTTGCGGTTTCTTCCGACGGAGAACGGTGGGAAAGATACGGCGACAGCCACGTTTTCGACATGACCGAATACGACCCGGACACCCTTATCACGGGTGACCCCCAGATAGTTCTGGTGGACGGGTTGTACGTTATGCTCTTTTTCCACTGCGCAAAGGGAAGGGGCGCTTACAACAGCTTTGCCGTGTCCCGTGACCTTGTCAGCTGGAGGCTCTGGCAGGGAAAGCCCCTTGTTGCCCCTGAAGAGTCATGGGAAAACGTTCACGCCCACAAGCCCTGGTTTGTGCGACATAGGGGAGTGAATTATCATTTCTACTGCGTCGTGAACGACTCCGGAGAGAGATTTATTGCTCTTGCGACTTCAGAGTGAGCCGAACGCTATTCCACCTCGATAAGCCGGCACACGCCCCGGAAAAGCCCGTCGGTGACAAAGTGGGTCTTGCCGGAGATTTGCTCCTCAGAGGTTCTGTGCCAGTGGCCGGAAAAGGTTGCGATAACAAGGTCGTTTGAGATGAGCTCTGAGAGCATTTTGTTTGAAACGGCGTAGTCCTCTTTTGTGAGCCTGACAGCCGGGTGATAGGGCTCGGTTATGCCCATTCGCTGGTCGCTTGGGGGATCGTGGGTGAAGACCACCGTGGGAAGCCCCCGGGAGAGCTCCTTTTCAAAGCGCTCTGCGGCGGTGCGGTTGAAATAGTCAAGACCGCTGTTGACCGTGACCACGTTAAGACCGCCGATGACCCGGCTTTCAAGGTCGAGGTCGAACGTTGGCAGCTCCCGGGCAAGCTTTTTTGTCATGCGGAGGGCGTAGTCCCCCTCTTCCTCCATGGTGCGGCGGATGGCGGTCTGGTATTCGTGGCCGCCGGGGGTATACATGACGTCCCGGTTTTGTATCAGCCTGCGGAAAAGGTCGAGATTTCCCCTTGAGTGCAGGTCAAAAGCGTCCCCGGTTATAACGGGCAGGGCGCAAAGCTCTTCTGCAAGGTCAAGGGCTTCGCCAAAGAGCTCCTCCGTGCTTTGGGGCAGATAGCCTCCCGCCCGGCGAAAGCTCTCTTTTCTGCGGGCAAGAAGCTCGCAGAGCTCCTCAGAGTCCTGCCCGGGAGCGGCGGCTGTGAGGTGAACGTCGGTTATATGAAGCAGACGCACAGGTCGGGTGAGCCCGGCCTTAATTTTTGTCCGAAGAAGCTCCTGCATTTTCTGTCTCCTTACCTGCCAGCCTTGCCTGCTCTTCCTTTATCATCTGAGTCAGCCGTGAGCCCTCTTCGGCGGCGTTCATGGCCTCAAGCTGGCCTGTGCCAACGGCAGATTCGTCCGCAAAGCTGTCGAACTCCTTTTGCTTTGAGGAGAGTATCTCAAGCATTCTCTCGTCCACGGTATCGTCCGCAAGAAGCCGGTACACGAGCACGTCCCTCGTCTGACCCATGCGGTATGCCCGGGCGATGGCCTGGTTTTCAATGGCGGGAGTGAGCTGGGGCTCGCAGAAGACGATAACGCTGGCGGCCTGGATGTTCAGACCTGTTCCCCCTGCCTGTACCTGGCTTACAAGCACCGCGCCGGGAGCGGCCCGGTTGAACTCGTCGACTATCTCCTGCCGCCGGGCGGGGCTTATGTCGCCGGAGACGGTGTCCAGACAGTGCTCACCCAAAAGGGTGCGGACTTTTTCGAGGGTGGAGCGGAAAAAGGAGAAAACAATGATCTTTCGCTCCTGCTCCATGGCGCTCTCCCAAATTTCTTTAAGGCGCTGAGCCTTTGAGGAGTCCTCAAGGCGCTCTGTGTTCCAGGACACCTGACGAATGGCCATAAGATTGCCGCTTTCCACCGCGCTTCGGTAGGCGGCTTTTTCTTTTTCGCCCAGCTCGCACCACTGTTCCTTCTCCGTGAGCTGGGGAAGCTCTTTTAACACGTCCTCTCTCACCCGGCGCAGGTACACGGGAGAGAGCTCCTGGCGGAACTGCTCTGCGGTGGCAACGGAGCGCACCTGCTCAAGCTTTTTGGCTGTTTCGGGCTGGAGGCATTTCACCAGATAGCACATCTCGTCGACCCGGTTCACAAGGGGCGTGCCGGACATATAGAGCACGCCTTCGGTCTTTGCAAGGAGCTTTTCCATTGCCGCGGTGCGCTGAGCCTCGGGATTTTTGACGTAGTGGGCCTCGTCGGCAATGAGCATATCGAAGGTGAATTTCTCCGGCAGGGTAAAGCGGCTTATGGACTCGTAGGTGGTAACGGCAACGTCCCCGTTGGCTCGCCAGCGGTAAAGGGCCTCTTCGTCGTTGCCGTGGACCTTGGTGACGGCAAGTGTGGAGAATTTTTCGATCTCGCGGCACCAGTTTACAAGAACGCTGGCCGGGCAGACCACCATGAAATGGTGTTTTCCCGCCGCCTTCAGGGCCGCTATGACCGCAATTGCCTGAACAGTCTTGCCAAGACCCATCTCGTCCCCCAAAAGGGTTCGTTTCTGGTGGACGGCGTATTTCACGCCGAAGGTCTGGTAGCTTCTAAGGGTGGCCTTGAGGTATTGCAGATCAAGGGGCTGAGCTTCGATCTCTGCGATGAGCTCCGCAGAGAGACCGGTGCTCTCCGGGGTTTCGGTGTTGAGCTGTTTGCAGTATTTTTCAAGAACGGAGTAATATTCCGCGGCGTTCTCCCGGAAATGGGCTCTGCGCTCGGTGACGTCCGCAGAGAGCACGGCGGAAAACCGGCCGTATTCGCTCTCCGGGCCAAAGACCGTGTCCAGAAAGCTCTCCAGCTTCTGGGCGGCGGCAAGGCTCTCTTCCTTTTTGCCCTTGCCGGAAAAAAGCCATTTTATGCCCGATGCGGCCTTATCCGCCGCGGCGGAAAGCTCGCTCAGGGTACGGTGATGCTCCCTGTAGAGATTTTTGAGCTCCGGGCGGAGAGCCTCGCGGACGGAGAAGATATGTATCGCGGTGATAAGGGCATCGTCCTCGGGTGTGGGGGAGTCGGCGTCTATCCTCACGCGGAGACTGTCCTTTGTGTTTGCGACGATCTTTTTAACCGTGTCGTATATCTTTTTTGCCCCCTGGGCGCCGATGCCCTCTATGGCTTCGATTTTTGCCCGGGAAAGGCCGCTGAGCTTATAAATATCGTTGATGCCGGCGTTTTTCAGATAGGCGGTGCGAATGCCCTGTTTGCTCTGGCTGAGCATTTCAACGTCCAGCTCCTCAAGGGCAGAGCGGACTCTGGCATTGTAAAAATCCTCGGCGGCCCGGCGCAGGGCGTTTATCTCCCCCCGGGAAGAGTCGGACGCCGTTCTGAGTCCGGTATCCACGGCACAGGCGCGGTCGATGAGCTCTTTAATATGTTTTCTGTCGGGCTTTGTGTTCACGGGGCTCCCCCTCGATAGATAAAGATCTGTGTTTTCTCTATTCTATCATTTTTGTGTGCGCTTGTAAACTGTTTTCCAAAACCGTTGAAAAAAGAACGGGGCTGTGATATACTGTTTTTAAGGTAAACGGCAAATTTTGCGAGTTTGGCAGGTGAGTCTTGATTTATGGAAACAAAGCTTAAATTCCGCTCCGACGGGAGCTTTCGGGTGATGATGATGTCGGACATTCAGGAGTCCGCGGCCTACGCTCCCCGGTCGCTGAGGTCTGTTTGCGCTCTGCTTGACCGGGGCAAGCCCGACCTTGTCATCTGGGGCGGTGACAATTGCTACGGGCCGGAGATAGGGTCTGAGGCGGATCTTCAGGCGTTTCTGGACGTTTTTGCCAAGCCCATGGCAGACCGGGGCATACCCTGGGCCCACGTTTTCGGCAACCACGACCACGACGTGCCCGTGGACATAGCCCTTCAGCAGGAAATGTACGAGGCAATGCCCATGTGCATGTCGTCCCACACGGACTCCTCCGTCCACGGAAAGTCCAATTTCGTCCTGCCCATATATGATCGCACGGGGGAAAGACCGGTGTTCAACGTCTGGGGGCTGGATTCCAACAACGAGGCCTGCGAGCTTGATTCTCTTGTGCCCGGGGGAGATATGCTCTCCAAGGCAAAGCTTGAAAACAACGTGCTTGGCCACGGGCGGTGGAGCGTTTTGCACTTTGACCAGCTCATGTGGTATTGGAACACCTCTGTTGCCATGGAAAAGCAGTGGGGGAAAAAGCTTCCCGGCCTGCTTTGTATGCACATAGCCCCCCACGAGTTCAAAATGGCCGCCGCCAACCCGGAGGTCTGCGTTAAGTCCGGAAGCTATGGGGAAAATCTTGACCCCGGCGTGCTGAATTCCGGCATATTTGCCCAGATACTCCAGCGCGGAGACATACGCACCCTGTCCTGCGGACACACCCACATGAACGATTTCGAGGCCGAATACTGCGGCATACGCCTCTGCTGGGACGGCTGTGCGGGATACAGATGCTACGGCACGGATACCGTCCGGGGCGGAAGGCTTTTCGTTTTGAACGAGGCCGACCCCTGGCGGGTGGAGACGGAAATGATACACACCCTTGAGCTGATATAAAGGGAAAAGAATTGAATGAATCCCCACGAAAACCGCTTTACAGAGTGAAAAAGCTGTGGTATACTTATATACAGAGCATTCACAGCGCATTAATAATACGGGAAAGGTTGTTTTAAAAATGGGAAAGTTTGTTGTTAAAGAGACCGCTACCGGTTTCAAGTTCGATCTTAAGGCCGGCAACGGCGAAGTTATCGCCACCTCCGAGGTCTACACCACCAAGGCCGCCTGCCTCAACGGCGTCGAGAGCGTCAAGACCAACTGCGTTGGCGAAGTCGAGGATCTCACCGCCGAGAACCCCGTTGAGGTCAAGCACCCCAAGTTTGAGCTCTTTGCCGACAAGGCCGGCGAGTATCGCTTCCGCCTGAAGGCCAAGAACGGCGAGATCATTGCCGTCTCCGAGGGCTACAAGACCAAGGAGAGCTGCGAAAACGGCATTGCCAGCGTCAAGAAGAACGCTCCCGAAGCCGAAGTCGTTGAGGCCGAGTAAGCTTACCGTCTGAAAACGAAAAAGCTTTGATCTCCGCAGAAAAAACGGGGGATCAAAGCTTTTTTTCTTGCCAGCGGCGGACTTTGGGAGTATAATTGAACCGAACCCAACTACAGAAAGGGGACAGAGCCGTGTTTTTGAAAAACGGAAGCGAATATATATCCGGTCTTATCCGCCGGGGGCTTGACGACGGAACCAATACCGCCACCGTCCGGGGCAGGTACGAGATCGCCTCTGCCGTCAGACTGCCCTCGGATTTCACCCTCGTGCTGGACGGGTGCCATCTGAAAATGGCCTCCGGGGTGTTTGACAATATGTTTGTGAACGAAGGCCTTGGCACCGGACGGGAAAACAAAAACATCCGCCTTTTGGGGCAGAACGGCGCCGTGCTGGACGGGGGCGAGTACAACGGCCTTTCGGAGCGGAATTCCGGCCGGGAGGGTATGCCGCCCATATGGAAAAACAATCTCATCCTCTGCGCCAACGTAAAGGGCTTTGAAATGGGCGGTTTTTCCTGCGTAAACCAGCGCTGGTGGGCAATGAATTTCCTCTTTTGTTCCCGGGGACACCTTCACGATATCTCCTTTACCTCCAGCGATATTCTCCTTGAGCCCGACGGAAGCCATACCCACGGGCTTGCGAGAGACCGCTACGGGGATATTCTGGTGAAGAATTCCGACGGCATTGACCTGCGCCAGGGGTGCCGGGATATTCTCATAGAAAACGTCACCGGCTTCACCGAGGACGATTCCGTGGCGCTGACGGGTCTGCAGGGACAGCTGGAACAGGAGTTTGCCGTGCCCGGGGCGGAGACGGACATCTGCCGTATCACGATAAAAAACGTTGCCACCGCGGCCTTTTGCTCCAACGTCCGCCTGTTAAACCAGGGGGGGATCAAGCTCCACGATATTCTGATCGACGGCATAACCGACACTTCCGAAACCTGTCCCCATATGGACGTGGGCATACACACCCTTCGCATCGGTGATACTCATATGTACGGCTCCCGCCACGCAACCGCCGACGAGACCTATAATATCAGGGTGAAAAACATCATCTCCCGCGCCGCCGTGTCTGCTGTTGCTCTGGCCGGGGAGATGACAAACGTGGAGATCGACCCGCCCATCTGCGCGATAGGGACGGTGGACTTTATCGACAGCCGGGGAAGATAAACCTAAAGTGTCAACTGAGAGTAGAACCGTTCCCGACCCCGGTTATTTCTTCCGGTGAGTTTGCGTGGTATAATAGACCCGTAAAAACCGGGAAGACCGGGAAAAAAGGAGAATTAGATATGACATTCGGTGAAAATCTTAAAGCCCTGAGAAACTCCCGTTCGGTTTCCCAGAGAGAACTGGCCGACGAGCTTGGCTTTTCCTTTCAGAACGTTTCAAAATGGGAGAGGAACGAAAGCCTGCCGGACATCGAGACCCTGGTGGCTATAGCAAAATACTTTTCCACCACAACGGACGCTCTTCTTGGGGTGGTGCCGGAGGAAAAGACCGACATTCTTTCGGTGAGCCTGGATGAGGTGAGGGCCTTCCGGGCATACCCCGGGGAGGAGACGTCCCTTACGGCGGAGCTGGTCTTTGCCGTGGACGCAGAGGGCAAAATTGCCGCCATCGTCTACGTGCCCCGTAATTTCGCCTATCGGACCAGCTACGTCCGGGGACAGTACGACCCCTTTGTGGGGGAGAGCACCCTTGTCTACGAGGGAACATACCGCTTCAGAAATGAGACCGTTTATGAGCAAAGAAAGCTCGGAATACCGGAGGGCGGCTTTTTGATGGCCGTGCCGGACAGCGCTTTTGATTCAAAACGGATCATGGAATTTATAATCCCCGACGAATACGCCGATTTTTTGGACGGGGAGACCCATCCCCTTTACCGGAACACCAACGACGGACGGGGACTTTTCGGTGACGTGCTGAAACGAAACGAGCTTGACGGCGTCACCGTGGAGCTGACGGACGGGGGCGTCCTGTTCAAAAAGCCGGGGGCAAAAGTCGACCCCATGGCGGTGAACATCAATGCTCTGGCCGCTGTGGTCAGACGGGAGCTTAAGAAAGAGCACGATAAACAGCTCTTCGTGCTTCAGAGTAAGATCGACGAGCTTGAATGCCTCGTATACGACCTTGAAAGCCGCCTTGACGATCTGGAAAGCGGGCTGAAGGACGAATAGCCAATGAAAAAGTGCATAAGGGGAGGAAATTGCGGGAAAGCTATCTTCGAATAAAACTTTTTTTCGGAGATGTTCGCAATGAAGAAAATGGTCATCGTTGGCGGCGGCGTGGCAGGGCTTTCGGCAGGGATATACGGGTGTCTTTCGGGGTACGAATGCACCGTGCTTGAAAAAAACCTTCACCCCGGGGGAAATCTTACGGGCTGGGACAGAAACGGCTTCCACGTGGACAACTGCATCCACTGGCTCACGGGCACTCTTCCGGGCACGGAGCTCAGACGGATGTGGGAGACTCTGGGGGCGCTGTCCGCCGAGGTGCCCATGTGCAAAACGGAGCGGCTTTTCGGAAGCGAGCTTGGGGGAATGAGCGTTTCTCTCTGGAGGGATGCGGAGCGCACCCGGGAAGAGATGCTCTCCCTTGCGCCCTTCGACAGGGACTCCACAGACAGATTTATCTCCCTGGCAAAGCTTTTTGGAGAGGGCAAAATGTCCCCGGCGCTGGGGCTTGCCGCGCTGAAATATTCCAAAATCGACCTTTTCGCCCTTTCGGCCACCTTTCGACATCCCCTTTTGCGCCGGGTGATGACGGACTATATCCCCGGGGACTACGTTGCTCTGGGGCTTCTGATGACCTACGGGGCCTATATCTCCGGCAACGCCGACGTGCCCCTGGGGGGCTCCCGGGCAATGGCGGAGCGCATGGCAAAGCGTTTCGTCTCCCTTGGGGGAAGGCTTGTCACCGGGGCAGAGGTCTCGTCGGTGCGCCTTGAAAACACGAAAGCTTCCGGGGTGATACTGCAAAACGGGAATTATATTCCCGCGGACTGGGTGGTATGCGCCTGTGACCCGGAGGTCACCTTCGGGCGGCTTCTCGGCCGGAGATACACTCCCGCCCGGCTGATCCGGTGCGCCCAAAACGGGGATGCCTATCCCCTGTTTTCCAGCTTCCACGCGGCATTTGCCGCCGAGGGGGACGTTTCGGCGCTGTCCAACACGGCGGTATTCGACGTTCGCCCCTTAAGGGTGGGAAGTGAGTGCATCGGCAGAATGGCTTTGCGGGAATATTCCACCCAGCCGGGCTTTGCGCCGGAGGGAAAGAGTATTTTGCAGACCATGGTCTTCCAGCGGGCGCCGGACTGCGAAAAATGGCAGAGCCTTGCCCGGAATGACAGAAGCGCCTATCTCGAGGAAAAAGAGCGCCTTGGAGGTGAGCTTATGACCCGGGCAGAGGAGCGCCTTGGGCAAAAGCTCACCCTGCTGGACACCTGGACCCCGGCGACCTACGGCAGATATTTCGGTGCAAACCACGGGGCGTATATGTGCTGGGCAATGGTTCCGGGAGGCCGGCGGCGCCACGTGCCAAACCGCATAAAGGGTTTGGACAACGTGCTTCTGGCGACCCAGTGGCAGGAGATGCCGGGCGGACTTCCCACGGCGGCGGCCGAGGGAAAGCTTGCGGCAGAAACGGCATTTTCCCTTGACCGCCCCCGAAAAAGCCTCACACGGGCTGCGGCAATGTGAAAAAAAGCGTTTCCCCAAAAAAACGGGGAAACGCTTTTAATGCGTATTTGGAGCTTACCAGTAGATGGTCTCGCCTTTTTCAACGGATTCAAAGGCGGTCATGATGATCTTAAGGATGCAGCGCATCTGATCGTGGGTGACCATCTGCTCTTCAAGGCCGTCAATGGCGCGGACGAAGTTGCGGTAGTAATCGTGAACGTCGGAGGCGGGACGCTCGATATCGTATTCGTCCACGGTGACGCTGTCGCGGGGGGCCATGGTCTTGGTGAGGCCGCTGGCGTTGACAACGGGAAGAACGTCGCTCTCGTGCCAGGCTTTGCACTTGACAACGTGTGCCGGAACGCGCCAGTCGGTGATAATGGCAGAACCCTTGGTGGCGCGCATATAGAAGCGGGGCATGGGGATGAAGTTGTAGGTTCCCACCTCAAGGTAGGCTTTTTTGCCGGACTTGTATTCTATCCAAAGCTGGAAGCCGTCGTCCACCTCGTTGTTGGTGATGTGGTCGAAGGTGCAGCGCACGGACTTAACGTCGTAGCCAAGGATCATGCAGGCCTGGTCGATAATGTGGATGCCCCAGTCGTAGAGCATTCCGCCGCCGTACTGCTTGATGCCGCGCCAGTCGGAGGGAATACCGCGGCTGCCGTGGATGCGGGACTCTATGTTGATGACCTCACCGATCTCGCCGCTGTCGCTGATCTTTTTCATGGCAAGAGCGTCAACGTCAAAGCGGCGGTTCTGGTGGACGGAGAATTTCTTTCCGGCCTTGTTTGCCGCGGCGATCATGCGCTCAAGGCTTTCAAGGGACAGGGTGACGGGCTTTTCGGAGATGACGTTTTTGCCGGCCTCAAGGGCGGCAACGGCGATCTCCTCGTGGACGTCGTTGGGGGTGGCGATGGTGACGAGCTCGATCTCGGGATCGGCAAGAAGCTCTTCTCTGGTGTTGTAGACCTTAACGCCCCGGCTTGCCGCAAGCTCGCGCTTTTTGGGGTCGATATCGTAAATGCCTGCGAGGGTGCATACGTCGCTTTCGGAAAGGTGTTTGCAATGGAAACCGGCGCCCATTCCGCCGTAGCCGATAACAGCAGCTTTCTTTTTCATGGTGTTAATACTCCGTTTCACTAAACTCTATTCAGGTCATGGAGTTTGAGGTGATGTTGGCTCCATATATTAATTATAGCTTTTTTACAAAACGTGTCAAGGGGTGGGGGAAAAAGATTTTGGAAAGCTTTTCGGTCGAAAAAAGCAGAATCCCCCGGGGTTTGAGAGATCCTGCTTTCAAAATTGGCAAAAACGCTTTATTTAAAGAAATTGTACACGCCCAGAACAAAAAGTACGAGGATTATGCAGGGCAGAACGTAGGTCACGTAGCCCCTCATCCACCTCTTTACCTTCAGTCCCTTGCCGGTGTTTGCCTCGGAGACGAAGCTGTCCCAGCCCCAGCCGCGCTTTGAAACAGAGAACAGCACAAAACACAGTGAGCCAAGGGGCAAGAGCACGTTGTTTACAGCGAAATCTTCAATATCCATAATGGTGGAGGTACCGCCGAAGGGGTGGAAGTCTGAGAAGACGTTGAAGCCCAGCACGCAGGGCAGGGAGAGCACTAAAATGAGCGCAAGGCAGATAAGACAGGTCTTTTTTCTGCCCCAGCCGGTAATGTCCATGGTGCAGGCGATAATGTTTTCAAGCACCGCAAAGACCGTGGAGAGAGCGGCAAAGCTCATAAACACGAAGAAAAGGCTTCCCCAGAGACGGCCAAGGGGCATATTGTTGAAAACGTTGGGAAGGGTCTTGAAGATAAGGTCCGGACCGCTGTCCACGGCTACGCTGTAGGCAGAACAGGCCGGGAAAATGATAAGCCCGGAGCATATCGCAACGAAGGTGTCCAGCACGGCAACGTTTACCGCCTCGCCCATAAGGGCTCTGTCCCGGCCGATATAGCTTCCGAAGATAGCCATAGAGCCAATGCCAAGGCTTAAGGTGAAGAAGGCCTGGTTCATGGCCGCAACGACGACCTTCACAGGCCCGGCTTTAACGAAATTACCTATACTGGGCTTGAGATAGAAGGAGAGCCCCTCTTTTCCGCCGGGGAGAAACAGGCTTCTCACGGCAAGGACGACCATAAGCCCCAAAAGGGCGACCATCATCCATTTTGTGATGCGCTCAAGACCCTTCTGAACCCCGAAGGAGCAGACCGCAAAGCCGATAATGATGACAAGGGCGGTGTAGCCCATGAGCACCCAGGGTGATGAGAGCATATTGCTGTAGACGTCGGCTATGCCGGACGTGTCAAGTCCATCAAAAACGCCCCGGGCGGTGAGAACGAAATATTGCACCATCCAGCCTGCGACGGTGGTGTAGAACATCATGAGAATGGTATTGCCCGCAAGGGCGGCGTAACCGTGGAGGTGCCATTTTGTGCCCCGGGGCTCAAGCGCCTGATAGAGCGCCGCCGGGCTCTTTTGACTTGCACGGCCAAGGGAAAATTCCATGGTCATAACGGGAATGCCAAGAATGGCCAGGAAGAAGAGGTAGATCAGCACAAAGATCGCGCCGCCGTTCTGTCCCGTTACGCTGGGGAATTTCCAAACGTTTCCAATACCTATGGCACAGCCCGCGCTTAGCAGAATGAAGCCAAGCCTGCTTCCCAGTTTTTCTCTCTGCATTGTCTGTTATTTCCTCCCGGAAAATTTAGCGTCCGTAATATTATAGGTGTGAAGACCGGTTTTGTCAATGGGCGAGGGAGAGATCCCCCTTGTTTTGAGGGAAATAATGTGCTATACTTTTGATGATATCCCGGAAAACAGAGGGGAGACGGCGGTTTTGAACACGAAAAACAACAAAAGGAAAAGAGAGAGCGTTCGCCTTCTGGAGCAGGCTTTTTTTGCCCGGATGAAGGAGACCGACATAAACCACATCACCGTTGCGGAGCTCTGCCGGGATGCGGGGCTGAACCGGGCAACCTTTTACGCCAATTTTCTGGATATTTACGACCTTGCGGACAAAATACTAAATAAGCTTGAGGAAGAGGTGAGCGCCCTTTACCCCGAGCCCGCGCCCATTAAAAGCGGAGGCTTTCTGCCCCTGTTTTACCACATAAGGGACAACCGGGAGCTCTATCTTGTCTATTTTAAGCTGGGAGCGGACAGAGGCCACGTTGCCGACTTTTACAGCGTTGAGCAGGCATCCTTTGTTACAGAGCAAAACCTGCCATATCATATGGCTTTTTTCAAAAACGGTCTCAACGCCGTTATAAAAATGTGGCTGGAAAACGGCTGTGCCGAAAGCCCGGAGGAGATCGAGGGCGTTATCGAACGGGAATATCTTGGCCGGCTTGAAAAATAACGCCAAAAAAGCGCCCCGATACTCCGGGACGCCTTTTTGGAAGTTTACGTGACGCATTTTGTGAAAGGACGGTCAGCCAATAGCAGAGAAAATACCTGCGATAATAATAATAAAGCCTGCAACGATGCACACCGCGCTGAGGCAGATGCCAACGATGCCGCAGATCTTTGCCACCTTTTTAAAGGGCTGGGCTTTGGTCATGAGCATACCAACGATGATGAGCATGATGGCAAGAAAGCCCGGGAAGCCTCCGCAAAGTCCCATCCAGCTAAGCACCATTCCCACGATGGTCATTGCCATGCCAACGATATTCTTTCCCTTTGAGCCCTCGGCGGCAACGGTCATGTTTTCGTTTTCCATTGAATTATCCTCCTTTTTGCTTTGATCCTGCCCTTTTATTATAATATCTTTCTTCCGGAGTTTCAATCAACAGATAATCGACATATGTTGGGTTAATGGCCTTTTTGCCCCGCGCTATTGAAAAGCCGGGGGCAAAGGGGTATAATATACGAAGTTTTTATCCAGGAGAGTTAGCTTCCCATGTTCGACAAAGCAAGACGTTCCGTCTTTCCCATACTTGCGGCCCTTATCTGGGGCGTTGCCTTTGTGGCGCAAAAAAACAACACCGCCGGAGCGCTTACCTTTAATATGTCCCGTTCGGTGGTGGCGTTTCTGTTTTTGCTCCCGGTGATAGCGCTGTTCACCAGGGGGGATGTCCGCCATATCCTCAGCGAAAACACCCGCCGGGACACCGCAATGCTCTGGATAGGGGGAGTTTCCTGCGGAACGGCGCTGTCCGTTGCGACCTATCTTCAGCAGCTCGGGCTGGACAGCGGCACCGAGGCCGGAAAGGCCAGCTTTCTGACGGCGATGTACATCGTTCTGGTTCCGGTGTTCGGGCTTTTTCTGAAAAAGAAGGTGCCCTTCAACGTGTGGATAAGCGTTTGCATAAGCGTTGGGGGACTTTATCTGCTCTGCGTTAAAAACGGCTTCTCCGTTCGCCCCTCGGATATGCTCATCGCCGCCTGCTCCGTGGTTTTTGCGGTGCATATTCTGGTCATAGACCATTTTTCTGCCCGGTGCAACGGGATCAAGCTCTCGTGCATTCAGTTTCTCACCTGTGCCGTGCTTTCGGGCATCGGCGCGTTCATCTTTGAAGAGCCGGAGTTTTCAGCCATAACCCAGAATCTCGGTGCGGTGCTCTATCTTGGCATCGGCTCTTCCGGCATTGCCTACACCCTTCAGATAATCGCCCAGAAAAATGCAAACCCCACGGTGCTCACCATTCTGCTTTCCATGGAAAGCGTTTTCGGAGTTATCGCCGGAGCCATCCACCTTCACGAGGTGCTCCTCCCCCGGGAATATATCGGCTGTGCCCTCGTGCTCTGCGCGGTGATATTGGCTCAGCTCCCCCTTGAAAAATGGATCAGAAAAAACCGCAGAGTTAAAAGCTGATAACAAAAACTCCCCCTTCGGCGGGTGCTCGTAAGACAGTTAAACCTCCCTATGAGATTTCTCACAGGGAGGTTTTTGCTTATTGTTTTGATATAGTGGCATCTAAGGCTCCCTCTGACGAGGGAGCTGTCAGCGAAGCTGACTGAGGGAGAGAAGTTTGCACCAAACGATCAACATACTCACATACGCCGCAGAAATTTCGGTCAATATCTAAATTACAAATCCTTACTACCGTTAGATTCATAGCATTCAAATCATTGGTCCGCTGTTCATCTTTTCTTGCCTGCTCCAACGTATAGTGCCCTCCACCATCAAGTTCAAGGATCAACCTCGCCTTGGCACAATAAAAGTCTGCGATATAGTTTCCAATCGCTTTTTGTCTTTGAAAACGCACCGGATAGTTGCGTAAAAAATCATACCACAATTTCCGTTCCCAAGGGGTCATATTTTTCCGCAACACCTTAGCCAAATGGATATTCTCTTTGTTATAATCTTTCATTTTCTCTCCCTCCGTCAAAAATCAAAGATTTTTGACACCTCCCTCATCAGAGGGAGGCTTTGGTGCGGTGCAAAACCGCATATAAACTACACCCAAAGCCGTAGGGCGGGGGCTTGCTCCCGCCGAAGCGTTTGGGGAGGATATGGAATCCTCACCTACGGGCAGAAAGGTAAGCCGCACACCTCATCCGCCCCTACTGCCTGCTGCTCGCTATCTCCCTGTGAGTGTGTTTGAACCAGGTCATGGAAGAGAGAAGGCTGAGAGCGGAGAAGAAGTTAAAGGTGAGAAAATAAAACGAAACGCTGAGCCCCATCCAGAAATAGGGAGGGCTTTTGCGGGGCTTGTACTTTCCGGTGCGGGCAAAGCGGTAAAGCCGGCGGTGGTAGGCTCCGCAGGCCAGCCAACCGGCAGAGCAGAGGAGCATGACAATACCGGCGAGAAGTATAAAGAACAGGATGAACGGGACCCCCGGAGTCTCATCAAGATTGACAGACAGGAACGAATAAGCAGACAAACAGATGAATATCAGGGAATAGACCAAAAGCCCGGCTCCGCGGACCTTTGCCATCAAAGCAGCCCGTTTTATATGCCGGAAAATGGGGGTGGGGCTGTTTTGAAGCTTGCTGTGGGCAGAATGAGATACGATGCAGAGTGTGAGGATTAAAATTCCCGCCAGCAGATTTATCACCAGGATAGCTGCTATGTAGTGCAGAAATCCCAAAAACATCAGCAAAGCCCAACCCAGGGTGCCGATCATGATAAGGGCCATGATCAGTATCTGGTAGATAAGCATGCGAAATCCGCTGATAAAGGAGAGAAGGGAGAGCGCAGAGGCTTTTTTCCCCTGAGTGGAGGAAAAACAGCGCTGTACAAGTCTGAAATCGGGGACTGAGATCTCGGAGGCCCGTTTGATTTCGTCCGGAATGCGGTATTCGTTCATCTGTGCAGCACCTCTTTGTTGATGGATGTTTTTTTACATGAGCTGCTGGTCGTTAATGGTAAGTCTGAACTGAAGGCCAAGTCTTTGGGCGGCCTTGCGGCACATTATCATTCGCTTTAAGAATATCTCGAAGTAGTTCATCACCGAGCTCAGCTCCGTGTCGATGACAAGCGCCAGAGTGATGGTCTTTTCCGGGGCGTTTATGTCCAGCTTTGAGCTTGTGACGGAGTAGTTCACCCGGTCGTGAATGTCAAAGGTGGAAGGGTCCTGGTTTCTTACGCGGCTGCGGCGGACGTCGGACTTGTCCGCCAGGATCAGTGCGGCGGATATGGCGTTCACAGGGTCGCCGGTGCCCTCGTCGTGGTTGCCGATGGCGGTGGTGACGGCGGCGATCTCCGCAGGGGGCATACCCATGTTGTCCAAAATGCGGAAGGCAAGCAGAGCTCCGCTCTGGCTGTGGTCGGTGCGGTTCACAAGGTTTCCGATATCGTGGAGAAAGCCTGCGATCTTCGTGAGCTCAACGGTGCGTTCGTCAAAGCCCAGCTTTTCAAGAATGTCTCCCGCCATCTCCGCAACGTGGGCCACGTGGGCAACGCTGTGGTCGGTAAAGCCCAGCGCCGCAAGTGAATCGTTTGCGGCGGAGATATAGGTGCGTATGGTGGGATCGTTTTTAATCTCTTTATAGGTTATCATGTTGTTCCTTTCGGTGGAGAATATGTGTTAAGCGTTTTTTGTTTTTACGGGCCTCTGCAAAAGCCCCACTATCTGTCCGGATATCACAACGGTTGCAACGGACCATAGGATTTTGCCAGGGGGAATGTAGATGAGGGAAAGGGCCAGCACGGAAACGTCCGTGAAAAGATAGATCCACTGTATTTTTATCTTCAGAAGCTGTGAGAGGCTCATGGCCAGCGCATCGTCCCCACAGGGGGCGCCTCCCGCCCGGACGCAAAGCCCGGCGCCCACACCCACGAACACCGCGCCAAGCAGAGTTGCCACAAGGGGCATCTCAGAAAGACCCGGCCAAAGGGGCGGCCACAGCTCGAAAATACGGTAGCCAAGGGAAAAACCGCCGGCGGCAACGGCAGAATAGACGAGAAACTCCCTGCCCAGAACCTTCCACCCCAGAAGGTAACAGGCGAGGTTCAGCACCAGTCCGGACACAGCCGGAGAAAGCCCCAGCAGGTTTTTGAAAAACAGGGTCAGCCCCAAAACGCCGCCCTCGGTAACGCCGGAGACCGAATGGACGTTGTAGAGCCCAAAGGCGAGAAAAACGCTGGCGCAAAGTGCAAGAATGCATCTTCCGGGGCTTATTCCCCGGAACAGCTTTGCCGTCCATTTTGCCACGTTTGATACATCCCCTTTCAACAGAGTAATTATACCCATTTTCTCCCCGTTTTGCAATAGGTGTTCCCGCACTTGCGTTTGAGAAAAAATGGTGGTATAATTTATATCGCAAAATCTGTTTATATCAAAGGGGTGTTACGCGAAAATGACGTGTGCAAACTGGAAACTTGAAGGTCTTCCCGCGTATGTGGGAGGCGAGATAAACGAAAGGCTCATCCTTCTGGGCGGAGGCCTTGTGGAGGGCTTCGATAAGGCTCCCGAGGACGAGAGCATGATGCAGGTCATCGACCGCACCTCCGAGCTGGACTTCCTGGCCTATTGCGAGACTCTCAAGGCCGAGGGCTTTGAGCCCGGTTTTTCCAACGACGAGCCCTTTGGCCTTTTCCGTGAGTTCACGGGCAAGGGAATGCTCGTCTATACCTATTTTATGAAGCGCGCCGGTCAGACCCGTGTTATCATCGACCGCTCCAGCTGTTCCTATGCCGAGTTCATGGGTGAGGACGATGCTCCCCAGACCCGTGAGGACACCGAGCTTATGCAGTACGGCCTCTACTATGCCGACCCCATCAAGGGCATCGCCTCCACCTGCGGAATGCTCTACGTTATCCGCACGAGAAACAACAAGCTCTTCCTTGTGGACGGCGGCGAGGGCGCCCAGTGCACCAACGAGAGCTTCAACGAGCTTATCCGTCTTCTCCGTGAGATGACCGGCACCTCCGAGGGCGAGCAGATGGTCATAAACTGCTGGTTCTCCACCCATTCCCACAACGACCACATGGACTATTTCATCAACTTCGTGAGAAAGTACCACGATATCGTCAAGGTGGAGCGCATTCTCTTTAACTTCACCCGTCCCGAAAACGCCGGAATGCCTCCCGAGATGCTGGAGCTCTACGTCCACAAATACCTCAACGGCGCCATGGCCGAGCTCCGCAAGTACTGCCCCGATGCAAAGTACATGAAGGCCCACACCGGCCAGAAGTTCGAGCTTGGCGGCCTTACCGCCCAGGTCATTCAGACCCACGAGGACCTTGCCTGGGACAATGAGGACGGCAGATACATTGCCGGAACCAACACCACCTCCACCCTTCTCAAGCTCAGCTTCGAGGACAAGAGCCTGATGATCCTGGGCGACTGCGAAGAGGACAACGGCCGGATCCTCCGCAAGTTCTACCTGCCCGAGGAGGTCTCCTGCTTCTACCTCCAGGCGGCTCACCATCTTGCAAACAAGATCGAAAATATCTATTCCTATATTTCTGCGGACACCGTTCTTATCCCCCAGGGACGTATGCGTATCCACCGCATCCGCAGAGAACACTATGGCATACTCTGCGCCAACTACGACCGGGATAAGTTCCACCTTGAGGGGGACTATACCATTCACTTCCGTGTCAAAGAGGGTCAGGAGCACGAGATAACCTACTATCCCGTTGCAGGCGGCCCCTTCAATCCCAAGCAGGATATCGGAAACCTCTGGCTCGTCCGCCACGAATTTGAATAAGCTCTTTCGGGGAAAACACAAAAAATCAGATGCACTCAGGACTTTGGGTGCATCTGATTTTTGTTTACTTGATTTCGGACTCGCAGCTGTCAAGTATTTCGCGGAGTTTGGGAATCTCTTCCTTGGGAATGGCTCCGCTTTTGGCCATTGCGGCCAGCATGTCGCTCACACTGCCGTCGTAAACGCGCTCTATCATGTCGGCAGTTTCTTTCTGAGCGATGGGTTCTCTGGGGATGAGGGGCTCGTAGTAGTGAAGATTTCGGGTTCCTGAAATGCGGACCTTGCCTTTTTTCTCAAGGCGCTGAAGCATGACGATAACGGCAGCCTTTGTCCAGGTTGTGTCCTTATCCGTCTCAGCGAGGATCTCGGGCATAGTGATGGGATTCTTTGCCCACAGAACCTTCATAAGTCTCCATTCGGCGGGTGACAAGTGATATTTTTCCATCGGTTTTCCCTCCAGAAGAAAAGTGTAATGCGCGCGTTAGCTCCTTTTAACCAGTATAACACAACGGAAAAAACTTTGTCAACACTTATTTTTTAATTTATGAAAAAAACAATGATTATTTAACGGATTTTGCGGATTCTGCCGCTATCTGTCGGCAACCGCCTGAATGCGGAGCACCTGCTCGCTGGAATCAAGCATATCTTTGGTGGAAACAGGGCGCAAAACCGGATCCGAGACAGCGGCAACAAAACGGTCGATATAGTCACTTTGGGGCTTGACGGGATCGAGCAGTCGGGGCCGGTCCTCGCCGTCCAGCCAGACCTTAACTCCGGGGGCGGAGGCGCAGAATTCCATCATACCCTTTTCGCCCCAAAGGCGGAAGTGCCAGTAGGCAGAGTGGGAATAGCCCTGGGATCCCGGCGCGGCGTAGGATACGTCGGCCATAACTCCGGCGCCGGAGGTCAGACGGATAAGGAACTGGGCGCTGTCCTTAAAGTCCGGAACCTCTTTTGCGTAGAAGTTCCAGGTTACGGCGGCGTGGACGGTGTCCAGGTCGCTTCCGGTGAAAAGTCTCACAAGGTCAATGCCGTGGACGGCAATGTCGTTGACGGTGCCCCCCTGCATGCCGGGCTCAAAATACCACTGTGGACGGGAGCCGTAGTTGAGGGGGTGCTGACCTTCAAAGCCGATATTGTTGATCTTTCCGATAAGGCCGGCGTCGATGGCGGCCTTGGCGGTGACGGTGTTTTCGCTGTCTCTTAAGTCCAGCATAATGCCAACGGCAAGGTTTTTTTCCTGGCAGAGGCCGCGTATGCAGGCGAGCTCTTCAAGAGAGGTGCAGAGGGGCTTGTCGGAGAGAACGTGTTTTCCGGCCTTGAGGGCGGCGATGGCGATGCTTCCGCGAACGCCGTAGCGCTCGCCAATGGCAATTGCGTCGGCGCCGCTGTTTTCAAGGAGGTCTTCAAGGCTTTCGTGGGTGAAAACAACCCCCTTTGCCTCGGCTTCGGCGCGGGAAGCAGGATCGTCCTCCCAGGCGCCGACTATTTCAATATCGTCCCGGGCGGCGCAAGAGCTGAAAAGGCTGTAGATATGGCCGTGGCGGAATCCGGCAAATGCGAGCTTGAGCATGGGTTTATTCCTCCTGAATTCAGATCTTTTTGTATTCCCAAAGGGATGCGGAGCGAATGGGCTGGGAGAAGGTGACCTCTCCGGCGGGGGCGGTAAACTCCTCTCCGGTGCGGAGGTTGACAAAACGGTAATCCCCTGGGGCAAGGCGTGGGAGAACGGTGAGAGAGTTCTTAGGCGCGGCGTTGTTGCGGATCACCTGCAAAATGCCGCGCCCCTCTTCGGGCAGGTCAAACTGCCATGCGGTCCAGCAGAAGCGGCTCTTATGGTAGGGGGTGAGGGCGTAGAAATCGGCTGTGCAGAGCACCGGGGCGACACGGTAGAAAAGGTCGCATATCTCACGGCCGTAGGCGTATTCCTCCTCGGTGATGCGGTCGGCCATGGCGAACTGGCCGAAGTGGAGGCAGGGGGCAAAATTGGAAAGGTCGCGGAACTCGTCGATGATCTCCGTGCGGATACGGGGGCCGTTGTCGTCCGGACGCTCGGTGGGGTAGGCGCCGTCGGCAAGCTCTTCAGAGGAGTTGAAGCCCCGGAAATAGGGGATCCAGGTGTAGAGGGTCTGCATGAAGGACTGGAGCACGGGGTGGTTCCCGTAGCCAAAGTCGGTCTCGTGGAGGGGCACGGAGCGGCGCATGGTCTCGATATCGTTCCGTCTGCCGCCGGAGGCGCAGGAGTCGATAACCAGCCCGGGGAAGCGCTGTTTCAGGGAATCCCAAAAACGCAGGTAATTCTGAACGTAGAGGTTCTCCGTTGAGCCGATGCGGTCTGCAGCGTCGTTTTCGTGCCAGATCTCAAGGGGCTCGAAATTGTAGTCCTGGCGGTATATCTTTATTTTTCCCTCTTCGATAATGTCGCCTATCTTTTTGGTGAGATAGTCACAGCAATCGTCCCGGGAGAGGTCCAGCATCATAACGTGGGGATTTTCCGGGGTGGAGATTATCCATTCGGGGTGCTCGGTGACCACCGAGGCGTATTTTGTGACGCGCTCTGCCTCGAACCACAGCAGGAAATCAAGCCCCTGCTTTTCACATTCCTCGCCCACGGGGGCAAGACCGTTGGGGAAGCGCTCCGGGTCGCATTTCCACTCGCCCAGAGTTCCCCACCAGTCGTCTTCTCCGTCGTCGTTTTTTGCGGGGTACCACCCGGCGTCCAGCCACCACAGGTTGCAGTTTATGCCGTTTTCCTTCATCCTGCGAATACGGGCGATAAGGTTTTCTTCGGTGGCGTGGGTGAATTCAAGGGTGCCTGCGGGCTTGTAGCAGCCCACGAGATAGGGCTTTGCCGTGCCAACGTGGGCAAGATACCATCTGCGCCAGACGTTGATGCCTTTTTCAAGACCGCCCTCGAAGCTGACAGCAACGATGAGGGGCGTGCGGAGAGTTTCTCCCGGGAGAATGACAGAGGCAAACTTTTCCTGCCGTGCCCAGAAGAGCACACCGTCTGCCGTGGCCTTGAAGCCGGACTGCCACTGTCCCGGCCAGCCTATGGCAAAATTGTGGCCGTGGCCGTCGAAGAGCAGGCGCTGGTAGGGGAAAGCCCCGTCACAGCTTCTGCCGCCGCGGGGAGTCTGGACAAGCTCTCCCCCGCAGGAGAGGTGGGTCTCGGCGGTGGAATAGCCGTCTGCGGAGCAATAGTCGCCGTTACAGGTGTAGATCTTGTTGTTTTCCCCGGGGAAAACATTGTATATTGCGTAAACGTCCCTCAGAACGGGAGAGGGGGATGTGCCGCGGTTTGTGAAATATACCGTCCACTCAGATGCGTCAAAGTCGGAGTATGCAACGCAGTCGGCCTTTATCTCAACGTCGCCAAGGGTTGCGGTGTAGACAATACGGTCGCCCTCGCGCCGCGCAAAGCAGCCATCCGGCATACCGGAAAAGCTGCCGTTGCCCAGAGTGAAACGGATGGGGAGCTTTTGGGGATCGAGCACAAGGTTTCTCATGGAGTGACCTCCCGAAAGAATAAATGTTACGGGTTAATTATACATATCCGGTCTGCCCTTGTCAACGGGGATATTCCCTTTTTTGTCCCTGCAAACATTGACAGATTTTCTTTGCCGTGGTATACTTGAAAGAGGATAATACCAGTTTGTATTTATTGAAAGGGAAGGTTGAACCCATATGATTTTTTCTCCTTATCACAAATCCCTTGAGCATCTCCACGTTGGCTGTGAGGCCCCCAGAGCCTATTTCATCCCCTTCGGAAGCGAGGCTTCTGCCCTGAAGGGTCTGAGATCCAATTCCGACAGATTTCTGAACCTTTGCGGTGAATGGGACTTCAAATATTTCACCTCCTTTGAGGACGTTGAAGAGGAATTCTGCGCCGCCGGTCTGGACGGCGTCGAACACGAAAAGATCACCGTTCCCAAGTGCTGGCAGAACTACACCGACAGGGACTACGACCGTCCCCAGTATATCGACCAGGAATATCCCTTCCACTTCGATCCCCCCTACGTGGCCGACGAGAACCCCTGCGGTCTCTACAGCCGCCACTTCGTTCTGCCCGAGGGCGAAAAGTTCTATCTGAACTTCGAGGGCGTTTCCTCCTGCTTCTACGTCTGGATCAACGGCGCCTTTGTGGGCTACAGCCAGGTCAGCCACAGCACCAGCGAGTTCGACGTTTCCGCCTACGTTCGCGGCGGCGACAACCTGCTCACCGTTCTCGTTGTGAAGTGGTGCGACGGAACCTATATCGAGGACCAGGACTTCTTCCGTCTTTCCGGCATATTCCGTGAGGTCTATCTGCTCTCCCGTCCCGAAGAGAACCTCCGTGACTTCTACATCCGCCAGGATATCTCTGCCGACCTTTCAAAGGCCACTCTCACCGTGGACCTTGACCGCCGCGGCGCATTCCCCGTTGAGTGGGAGCTGATCTGCCCCTGCGGAAAGACCGTTGCCTCCGGCACCGAGACCGGGGACAGCATCGTTATCAACGTGGACGCCCCCGTTCTCTGGAACGACGAAAATCCCCGGCTTTACACACTCAAGCTGGTCTCCAACGGCGAGGTCATCGTCAACATGACCGCTCTCAAGCGCATTGAGATAGTCTCCGGCGTTGTGTACATCAACGGCGCAAAGGTCAAGCTCCGCGGCATCAACCGCCACGACAGCCACCCCACCCTTGGCTATGCAACTCCCGTAGAGCATATGCTCCATGATCTTGAGCTGCTCAAGCAGGCCAACGTCAACGCCATCCGCACCAGCCACTATCCCAACGACCCCAGATTTATGGAGTATTGCGATAAGTACGGCTTTATGGTGGTGGACGAGGCCGACCTTGAGTGCCACGGTGCCGGTTTTGAGTACCGCGGCGACGCCTACGCCGGCGCGTGGAGCTTCCCCCGCTGGGCAAGCGCAATGTCCGACAACCCCGACTGGGAGGAGGCCTACGTTGACCGCGCCGCCCGCCTTTTCGAGCGTGACAAGAACTGCGGCTGTGTGGTCATGTGGTCCCTTGGCAACGAGTCCAGCATCGGCAACAACCACCGCGCCATGAGAAAATACATCAAGGACCGCATGCCCTCCGCCATCATCCACTACGAAAACGCCTATATTGAGTTCAAGCACAAGCCCCGTGACGAGGCCTTCGACGAAGTTTCCGACGTTGAGAGCCGTATGTACGCCGGCATGGACTATATCGAAAGATACTTTGACGAAAAGCTCTCCAACAAGCCCTTCTACCTCTGTGAATACGTTGACTCCATGTCCACCGGCCACGTTTACGAAAACTGGGATCTGGTTGAAAAGTACGACGGCTTCTTCGGAGCCCATATCTGGGAGTTTACCGACCACACCGTTGACATCGGCGGCGGCAGATATACCTACGGCGGCTATTACGATCCCGTCCCGGACAACGGCGCCGGCTGTATCGACGGTCTTGTCCACCCCAACAGAAAGCCCCGTCCCGGCTATTACGACATGAAGCGTGTCTACCAGCCCTGGACTGCGACTTACGAGGCCGGCAAGGTCACGGTCACCAGCCGCAGAAAGTTCGAGTCACTCTCCTATATGGAAATGCTCTGGAAGCTGGAGTGCGACGGTCACGTTATGGCCGAGGGCCGCGAGGAGCTGGATATCGCTCCCGGACAGGCAAAGACCTACGCCCTTTTCAACGAGAGTCTTGCCTTTGGTAACGCATATCTCACCCTCAGCTTTGTGACAAAGGCTGCCACCGACCTTGTTCCCCGTGGCTTTGAGCTGGGCTTTGAGCAGTTCAGACTTGACGCTCCCGCAACGGAAAAGATCGCTTCCGGCGTGGGCGAGCCTGTGATGCTTGAGGACGAAAAGTTCGTCCGGGTCATCTCCGGCGACACCGTCTACTCCTACGACAAGCGCTACGGCCGCATTTTCTCCATTGTGAACGGCGGAAAAGAGATGCTGGCTTCTCCCATCGGTCTCTGCATCTGGCGTCCCCGTCATCTCAGCGACCGCCGTCCCTTCTTCCTCACCCACCTGCGCTTCAACTCCGGCTATCAGAAGACCTTCGGTGTTGAGACCGACTTCACCGAGACCGGCGCTCTGCGCATAACCGCAGATATCGGCTTCGGAGCCGTTTCCGCGCCCACCCTTATCCGCGGCAAGGCCAGCTGGGAATTCACCTCCGACGGTGCCGCAGACTTCTACTTCGAGGGCGACTTCCGCGAGCCCGTGAAGTTCCTGCCCAAGATCGGTCTTGAGTTCAAAATGCCCGCAGGCAACGAGTACGCCGAGTACTACGGCCACGGCCCCTTCGAAGCATACGTTGACCGCCGCCGCTCCTCCAGAGTTGCCCGTTTTGCCTCCACCGTTACCGATATGCACGAGCATTACGTCATGCCCATGGAAAACGGCTCCCATTACGGCACCCTCTGGGCAACCGTTGCGGATGAGAACGGCCACGGCCTGCTCTTTGCCCCCAGAGGCGAGGGAAGCGAGCTCTGCTTCAAGGCGCTCCACTTTACCAATAAGCAGCTCAACGAGACTGACCACGATTGGGAGCTTGAGCCCCTTGAAGAGACCGTCGTAAGCCTTGACTACCGCTACCACGCTCTGTGCCCCAGCGACCGCATTGCCGCCAAGGAGCCCGACTATCACTTCACCCAGCGCCATATGAAGTTCGGCTTCCGCATCAAGCCTGTAATCACAGGAAACATCGATCCCTTTGAAGAGATCAAGTAAATAAATGCGCATAAAAGGCAGAAAGATCAAAGTTGCAAAAGCTTTGATTTTTCTGCCTTTCGGCAGTATATATTTGGCAAATTTTTTCGTTGCCATCCCTTGAAAAATGTGGTATACTTATGCGGAAAGAGTGGGGAGGAGTCCCCTTTAAACCAAGATTTTACTTGCAAAGGAGCAGCACAATACATGGAAAAGCTTTATCAGGGCAAAACAAAGGACGTTTACCAGCTTGAAAACGGCAACGTTATGCTGAAGTTCAAGGACGATTGCACCGGCAAGGACGGTGTTTTTGATCCCGGCGAGAACTCTGTCGGCCTCACCATCGAGGGCATCGGCAAGGCCAACCTTCAGACCTCTGTTTACTATTTTGAGCTTCTCAAAGCTGCCGGCATCAAGACCCACTACGTCTCTGCCGACATCGAAAACGCCACCATGGAGGTTCTGCCCGGCAAGGTTTTCGGTCACGGCCTTGAGGTTATCTGCCGTCTCGTTGCCACCGGCAGCTTCATCCGCCGCTACGGCGAGTACATTGCCGACGGCACCGTTCTCGAGGGCGGCTACGTCGAGTGCACCTTCAAGAACGACGAAAAGGGCGATCCCCTTGTCACTGCAGAGGGACTTGCCGCTCTTGGCGTTATGAGCCTTGAAATGTTCCAGAGCATGAAGGAGCAGACCCTTAAGATCACCAAAATCGTCGCTGACGACCTTAAGTCCATCGGTCTTGACCTTTGGGATATCAAGTTTGAGTTCGGCTACAACAACGGCGAGGTCATCCTCATCGACGAGATCGCTTCGGGCAATATGCGCGTTTACAAGGACGGCGTCATCGTCGAGCCCGTCGAGCTCACCAAGCTCATTCTTGCAAGATAAGTTAATTCCTGTTTTTTCACCGCAGAAGGCCTCCGTGCCCTCTGCGGTGTTATTTTTTGCCGGAGTATATCTTGACATAAACGGGGAATTATACTAAAATTAAGCTGAAGAGAAACCAAAAGGGGGATCCGTCCGTGGACAAAAAACAGCCAAAAGGCATGGAATCGCTTACCGAACTCTACCGTTCGGGCAGGGGCCCATCAAGCTCCCACACCATGGGACCGGAGCGGGCGTGTAAGCTTTTTATGGGGAAAAACCCCACGGCGGACAGCTTTAAGGCCGTGCTCTTCGGCTCCCTTGCCAAAACGGGCAGGGGTCACGGCACGGACAGGGTGATAAAAAAGACCTTTGCCGAGATCCCCTGCGATGTGGTTTTCGACACGGAGAAGACCGACCTTCCCCACCCCAACACCATGGAGCTTTTAGCCTTTTCCGACGGGAAAGAGGTGGACCGTATAACTGTGCTCAGCGTTGGCGGCGGCAGAATAACCGTGCCCGGGGAGTCTCTGGGCACAGCACCCACGGTATACTCCCACACCAGCTTTGAAGAAATTGCAGACTACTGCCGGGAAAACGACCTGAGGCTTTGGGAATACGCCCTTGAAACCGAGGGGCCTGCTCTTGAGATCCATATGGAGCAGGTCTGGGAGACAATGAAAAAGTCAGTGCGAAAGGGTCTTCTAGCAGAGGGTATACTGCCCGGCGGACTTGAGGTACAGCGCAAGGCAAAGACCCTTTTCTCTGCCCAGCACATAGACGAAAGCGCCGAGACGAGGGAAAACCGCATGGTCTGCGCCTACGCCTTTGCCGTCAGTGAACAGAACGCCGCGGGCGAGACCATAGTCACAGCTCCCACCTGCGGCGCATCCGGCGTTTTGCCCGCCGTGCTCTATTACCAGCAGAAAAAGCGGGGGTATAGCGACGCAGAGATAATCCGCGCCCTTATGACCGGCGGAATTATAGGTAACCTTATCAAGACAAACGCATCCATCTCCGGCGCGGAGTGCGGCTGTCAGGCGGAGATAGGCTCGGCCTGCGCCATGGCCGCCGCCGCTTTGGCAGAGCTTTTCGGTCTGGATCTGGACAAGATCGAGTACGCCGCCGAGATCGCAATTGAGCACCATCTGGGACTCACCTGCGACCCCATCTGCGGTCTGGTGCAGATACCCTGTATCGAACGCAACGCCGTTGCCGCCATGCGCGCCATAAACGCCGTGAGCCTTTCAAGCTTTCTGGCAGATACCAGAAAGCTCACTCTGGACGAGGTCATCCGCACCATGGGCGAGACCGGCCGGGATATTCACCACGCCTATCGCGAGACCTCCGAAGGAGGCCTTGCCAAGATCGACGTGACCGATTAACCCCGCGGGGGGAACGGAATTTCAGAGAAGAGTGAACAGATACAATCGGGGCGATTTTTAAATCGCCCCGATTGTGTATTGCACCCTCAGTCTCGCTTCGCGAGCCGGCTCCCCCTGAAAGGGGGGAGGTTTTTGTTGATCAATTGATGGCCTCAATTGCCCGGAAAAGCTCTGTTAGGTAATCGGTTGCTTCGGTGGTCATAGCGCAGCGCTCTCCGTTCACGCGCAGGCATTGTTGGACAGTAAAGTCATTGATACCGTAATACAGGCCGACGATATACCCGTTGTCAAAACAGAGAAAGGTCTCGGGAGGGCTGCGGTAGGTCGAGGCATTGAGCTTAAGGTTGTCCGGGTGGAGGCATGCGATAAGCTGTGAGATCGTTTCGGGGTCGTCCACGGTATAGGTTACGTAGGGAGAGAGAGCTTCATAGGAGATGGGGTAGTCCTCCTCTACGGTATCTCCCGTGCGCATGGGGTAGCATATCCTGGCAGAGCTGACGTTTTTCCAGTTTTCATCCGGCTCCGGAAGCAGGTTTTCGCCCGACGGAACGAAATGGCTTTCCGAGGGGTGGATCTCTTCGGTTGGGATCTCTGACTTTGCCATAAGCTCTGCAACGTAAGCCACGGCCTCTTCGCTTGCGGTATAGGCAAGACCGCGGTCTTCAAGGGCGGCGGCAAAGTCCTCGTCATAGAGGTGGTTGTAAAGTCCTTCTCCGTCGTTACGCGTTTTAATGCACACGGCCTCGCAATAGGCGGTCTTTAGGGACATGCCGACGACCCAGCCATTGTTGAAGTCCAGATAGTAATCCGGCTGAAAATCCCTGCTCTTTCCGTTGATGGGTTCAAGGGCTGTGGGAGAAAACCAGCCGTATAGCTTTTCCATGGTCTCGGTTTTGGTAGTAATATAGCTGAAGCTGAGGTCGGAGACGAGGGGGTGGCCGTAGTCGTATTTGTATGCATCCGCATCCGGCACGGGTTTGTGGATCTCTACAGCGTAGCCCGGCAGGCTGAGATCGTTTTCGTGGAGCTTGAGCTCGTAACTGTAAAAGGGGATCTCTTCAAGCTCAACCGGGGAGAGAAGGGCAGAATCCGGGTTTTCAGTGAGCGCGTGGATCGTGAAGCGGTCGTACTGTGAGTAGAGCCCGCCAACCTCCAGAAGCGTCTCGGAGTCGTTGAAAACCAGCATCACCGTGTTTCCCATACCTTCTTTATATAAAATATTGGTTATGGGTCCGAAGGTGAGCCCTTCGATGCTGGCAGATTCAAGATAAACGGCGCATCCCTTTGGAATGAACTCGGGAGAAACCAGCAGGGAATAGTCGGGGATCTCTTCTTCGGTCTCAATTTGTTCTGCAAGGGTCTCTGACAGTCTGCAGGCATAGACTCCGACGGTGTAATACTGTGTTCCGTTGAGCTCGATGGGGGAGGGGGTCTCCAGTTTTTGGTGTATCTCGTAGACGGTACAGCCGGAAAGGTTGATCGCTTCAAAGCCTGTCGCTTCCTCTTCGGAGGCGAAGTAAAGGTCAAGAGAGGAGCTCCAGTCTGCGGTGTGGTGGGTCTTTACCGTTGCAGGTCCGTAGCTCCAGCTTCCGTCCCGGGCCGTGATGTATACAAGGGTACCGTCGGAGTAGGCGATGTTCGAGGCGATAACGGTCTTGCCGGGGACAACGGTTACGTCCTTGTAGAGAGAGCTGAAGCGTTCAAGGAAATTATCCTCGTCGTACTTTCCCCGGGCGGTGGTATTGTACTTTGCGGAATACCAGTAGCTCTCTCCGTTAACGGAAATGAGATTTAGCTCTTCCTCCGGGGGGGCGGTCTCTGTCTGGGGAGGCTGGGGCTCGGCGGTATCGCTTTCTGCCGGTGAGCTTTCGCTCTTTTCCGTGGCAGAGGAGGTTGGCTCTGTGGTGATGACCGTGGGTGGAGTCGTATCCTCCGTTTGTTCAGTTGGCTCTATTTCCGTGAGGGAACAGCCTGCGGCAAAAAGCGTGAGCAGGGCGATGAGTATACCCGGGACGAGATGCTTTTTTACAGACGTGGTGAGCATTTTTATCCTCTCTTTCAGTTCTCCGCCGCCAAGACTCAAAACAGAGCCCGATCTTCGCGGAGCAAGGTCCAAAAGCGTTTTTGCGTAGTTTAAGCGGCCTGCTTCGTCAAGGTTCCGGCAGACTGCGCTGTCGCAGGAGAGCTCTGCGTCCAGGGAAGAGAGCTTTACCGCCACCCATACGAGGGGATTCCACCAGTAGACGGCCACGGCAACAGTGCGCACTATGTTCCAGATGGGGTCTCCCTGTCGGATATGAGCTTTTTCGTGGGCAAGGATCAGCTCAAGCTCCGGACTTTTGGCAGATGCGGAGTCCAGATAGATCGTGGGGATAATTCCCGCAACGCAGGCACTCTTTGCCCGGGGCGAAAGCCAGACCTTGGTTTTCCCGGCTTTGCAGAGAAAAACACGGTCTTTTCTCAGAGAGAGGCTGTGGATAAGGCCTGTCAGAGCAAACCACGATCCCACAGCGGCGGCGCCAAAAGCCCAGACAAGCCTTAGAATAACGCCGGGCTCCGGAATTTCAACGCCGCGCCCGGGTTCATTCTCCGGAGATATGGGAAGAACGGCAGTACCGGAAGAAGGGGGAGTCACCTCGGGTATGTTTTCTGCCGGAGGAAGGTCTTCCAAAGAGAAAGGATCCCTTTCGGGAGGCTGAACCGTATCCGGAGCGGGAGGAATGGTCTCCGGCGTGGGCGCGGTTTCGGGGAGAGGCAGAAGCTCCGTCACCGGAGGGGACGGCTCCCGGGCGGGAACTGTGAGCGTGAAGGGCTGAAATGGAATGAACAGCCGCAATGCAACTATCGCCCAAAGGGCGTAGAGTATCCGCGGTGAGACCTTTTTGCGGAATATCTGCCGGATAAGCAAAAACACGGCTATGAACAGGGAAGAAAAAATAAGATGGCCTATCATCGTTCTTCTCCGTTTTTCTTTTCCGCATCGTCAAGAATGCTCCGAAGCTGGTTTATTTCATCGTCGCTCAGCGATCTGCTTCCGGCCAGCGCAGAGAACATCAGTCCAATACTTCCGTCGTACACCCGGGAAATAAAACTCTCGGTCTCGCTCTCGCTGACGGCGCTTCGGCTCACTGTGGGACGGTAGGTGTTGAATTTCCCGCTTTCGTCCATCTCAACGGCACCCTTGGCAATGAGCCTTTTCAACATCACAAAGACTGTCGTCTTGGTCCACCCGGTCTCAGGTTCAAGGGCGGAGACCATCTGAGCCGTGGTAAGGGGCGCTTTTTCCCAGAGCAGCTTCATTATCTTCCATTCGCCCTCTGAAAGGTTTATTTTGTTCATGCCGAAAACCTGCCTTTGTCTTTGAATGTAACAAAGTTGACACTTGTCACCTTTTTGTAGCATCAGTATAGCATAAAAGGTGACAAGTGTCAACTGTTTTTTTTGAGTTAAAACGCAGGTGCGCACCTCCCGGGGAGTCCGGATAGTCGACGTACGGGATGACCCGTCAAACAGTACGGTATGCGGTTAGCCTTTGCACACTGCAGAAGGTATATTGCACCCGCAGTTTACCCTATAAACACCATTCCGCAAAGGGGGACGGAAAGGCGGCACAGGTCGGCGTTTGCGGTGCCTTTTTCAAGCTCTTCGCCCATGCAGTTGACCGTGCGGTAGGGCTTTCCGCAGCAGTTTTCCAAAATCAGGAAATCCCTGCCCGTTACGTTCACTGCAACGGCCTTTTCCGTTGTGACAGGGATGAGGTTTTCGCTGTAGGCGGTGAACACGGCGCAACCGTCTTTTTGGGAGCAGACAAGGCTGTAGCATATCTCGGGGTGGTCGGCGGTGAGCTTTCCCTCAAGCAGCACGTCACGGTACCCGCGCCAGAAATCAAGGTAGAAGCTTAGCATCTTTTTGTGGTCGTCGGGCAGGCGCTCGATGAGCATGGATATCTGGGGAACGCTGTAGAGCGTGCTTGCCACCTGAACTGCGGCGGTCTCCACGGGTTCGTTTACGTTCCACATGAGCATATCCGAGTGGACGGCGGTGCCGCCGGAGGTAAAACGCAGGTCAACGATGCCCCTGCGGTTCTGGATGGCGTCGTCCGGGCAGTCGCCGACACGGAGCATATTGCCGTATTTACGGATGGATGGGCCAACGTAGCTCTGGCGGAACTCGATGAGCACGTCCGGCTTTATTGAGGTGAGGGTTGCCGTCACGGCGCTCATCAGCTCGTCCACGGCGTCCTCAAGGGAAGTTATATCACGCCGCTCGTCCGGCTCGAGGGACTTGCCCTCCAGCCAGAAGGAGTCGATAAAGTCCAGCTTGAGCCCGTCGAGACCGTAGCTCTCTATTGCGTTGGCGTAGACGCCCACAAGGTACTCTCTGACCTGGGGATAGCGGGGGTCAAGGGCAAAAAAGTCCTTTCTGTTGCCCGTTCCGTCTAAAAGCATGGAGCTGAACTCCTTGTAGCGCCGGCTGTGGATGCCCATGAAGGGCACGCTGTACCACAGCATGACCTTCATGCCGATGGCGTGGATGCCGTCCACAAGGGCGCGCATGTCGCCCATCTTTCCCGGTGCCACCTGCCAGTCGCCGCAATAGGCGTAGCCGCGGTTGTTGTCGTCGGTCTGCCAGCCGTCGTCGATTATGACCGTCTCAAGCCCCAGTTTTCGGGAGCGGCGGCACTGGGCGAGTATCTTTTCGCTGTCCAGCCTCTGGTGGAAGCTGTACCAGAGGGAGTCCATGGGGAGCTTTGCGGCCTGGGGTACGGGCGCCGGGGTGTAGCCAAGCTCCTCTTCCCACCATTTACTGACAGCATAGATGCTGTCGTAATAGTCCACGTCCCGTGTATCTATGCGGATGGAGGCGCGGTATTCTGTGAGCGGGGCGGTGAGCATGGTGAAAAACTCAACGCCGCAGTCCATTTCGGCGGTCTCTTCGCAAACACCGGTGGTGATATCTATGGGCGTTTTTGCGTCGGAAACGGCAATGCAAAGGCGGTTTTTGCCGCCGAGGGAAATAAGCTGCTGCAGGGGCATCCATGAGGCCAGCCGGGACTGTATGCGCCGGGGTCCCCAGTCCGGGCCAAGCACACGGTTTGTGCCCGCCGAGGGGCTCCACATTGAATAGATATCGCAAATGGGAAGAGAAAAGCTCAGCCTCAGCCTTTCCGGCACGGTGGGACGGTCGAACCGGGCAAGCAGGTCGACGTAGGTCACGCCCTTTTCTTCCCTTTCGGAAAGGTCGATAAGGCAATTTTGGCTTCCGCCGGTGATCTTAATATTCATAAGGCAAAAACTTCCTTTCAGGTATCTTGTATTTGGATTTTATTTTATCACGGAGAGGGCGAATATGTCAACCTTGCGCCAAAGAAAACACTTGCAAAAAGAGGCGAGTCGTGGTATTATTCTATAGAAGACATAAAAAACCGGAAGGATGAAATTATAAATGAAGGTACCCCAGGGCGTTCTGAACCACATCGACCAGGTCGCGGCCAGACTTGAGGCCTATTCTCCCAAGCTTGCCACCCTTTACCGCAATTGCTACCCCAACACCATCGAGACCACCATGAATCTCCACGACGACGGCACTGTCTTTATGTGCACCGGCGATATTCCCGCCATGTGGCTGAGAGACGCCACTCCCCAGGTGAGCCACTACTGCGCCATTGCCAAGGGCGACGAAGAGCTTTCCGCTCTGCTCCGGGGCGTTATCATGCGCCAGTTCAAGTACATCCTCATCGAGCCCTACGCCAACGGCTTTAACGAAGTCCCCAACGGCCGCGGCGAGACCCGTGACCTGCCGAAAAACGACCCCTGGGTCTGGGAGAGAAAATACGAGATCGACTCCCTCTGCTACCCCATGAGACTTCTCGACCTCTATATCAAGGCCACCGGCGACAGACAGCTTCTGGACGGCACCTTCCGCGAGGTCTGCCGCACAATTATCGAGCTCTGGCAGGTGGAGCAGCACCATATGGAAAAATCCCCCTACCGCTTCTTCCGCGACAACTGCCCCTACCACGACACCATCCACAACAACGGCATGGGCGCTCCCGTTGTCTACACCGGCATGACCTGGTCCGGCTTCCGTCCCAGCGACGACGCCTGCACCTACGGCTACCTTATCTCCTCCAACTTCTTTGCCGTGAAGGCTCTTGAGATCATGCAGGAATACCTGCCCGAGGGCGACGAGCTCATCGAAAAGGCCGCCGCTCTTGCCGCCGACATCCGCGAGGGTCTTGCAAAGTACGCCATCGTGGAAAACGAAAAATACGGCAAGATCTACGCCTGCGAGGTGGACGGCATGGGCAACTACATCTGCATGGACGATGCCAACGTGCCCAGCCTCATGAGCCTGCCCTACCTCGGCTGTGTTGACGTAAACGACCCCGTCTACCAGAACACCCGCCGCTTTATTCTGAGCCGCGACAACCCCTATTACTTCGAGGGCAAAGCCGCCCGGGGCGTTGGCAGTCCCCACACTCCCGACGGCTATATCTGGCACCTCGCCATCTCAATGCAGGGTCTCACCTCCACCGATCCTGACGAGGTCAGAGAGATCCTGGACATGATGATCGCCACCGACGGCGACACCGGCTATATGCACGAGGGCTTCCTGGCCGACGATCCCACCCAGTTCTCCCGTCCCTGGTTTGCATGGTCCAACTCCCTGTTCACCGAATTCGTTGAAAGCGCCCTTGAAAGAGGTATTATCTGAGTTTTGACCTACCCCCCTCTTTGCCTGTAAAACGGCAAAGAGGGGATTTTTTGTGTTTGTAATATTTATTTTACGTTTTATTAACAAAAAAAGTCGGGGGGAGGGAGTATAATGAGAAAAAGAGTGGATAATCCACGGATAATTATTGAAAAGGTGATTTTGGATGAAAGGGTTAAAAGGCTTTCTTTTTGTTGCGGCGGCTCTTTGTATGATGTTGTCTTTGTCCGCTTGCGGAGAAGTGCCCCGGGAGAGCACGAGCCTGACGGAAACCGGGACTTCCGTACCGGAGACGGTTCTGCATACGTCGGAGATCATTCCGGAAACTTCATCCGAAGCTCCCGTTTTTTCGGAACCCCGGGAATTTACGGTGGATTCGGACGTTTATGGCTTTCTTTTTTCACCGGCCGCAGTCAAGCATACGGAAACGGCTGAGATCTGGATGGGAAAGCTTATTTCCGTTTCGGAAGAGCACAATATATCGCTTCGGTTTTCCCGGCACAGCCACGATGCCCGTATGACGGATTTTGCATCGGGAAAGAGTGCGGATCTGCTCTGTGTTTCAGGTGATCTTTGGAGAATATACGCCGCAAACGGCTATCTTGCGGAGCTTGAGCCTGCCGGGCTTGGGGTGGAGGCAGAGTCTTTGGAGCTGTACGCCACAGAAGGTGTGACCTACGTTGTCCCGACTCAGGTTACCGGTGAGTTCGGAAAGCTGCACGCTCTGAAATGTCTTGCCTATGACAGAGCGGCAACGGTCTCTGCCTTTGGTATGGACCCGAAAGAGCTGTTCCTTTCCGGAGATTGGACCCCCGAAGCCTTTGAAGACCTGACAAAGGCAGATGCTTCGGCGGTGATCGCCTCCGTGGGCGACGTTCTGAACGGAAAAGTCAGCGCAACAGCAATTCTTCCACTGCCCGGTGAAAATGGGGTCAGACAGGTTGAACTGTTGGGGAACGGTTACGCTGTTCCGGTTTTTGGGGACAGTGAGCTGTCCGTTGCCGTTTTGCAGAGTTTTGTTCGTGAGCTGTCAGACAATACGGAGGTATATGCTCTTGCGGACAGGGTCCTGGGTGAAGAGGCGGAATTTGTAAAAGAATATATTCTCTCGCCTGAGCTCGTAACGGAATACGTTCTGCCCTGAGCTGTCACGGGATACGTTGAAATAAGATAAGCGCCTGCCGGAATTCCGGCAGGCGCTAAAATTTTAACCGTGGGATAGATCTATCTGTTCAGCGGCAGATATTCGGTTGCAAGGTAGTTTCTGATCTTGGGAAGGTCGGGGAGAAGAACGGACATACCGCGGATGCTTGCGAAGGTGTAGCAATCGTAGGCCGGGACCATGTAGGTGGATATCTCCATATTGCTCATAATGGGCACGAGGGTGGTGGCAAGGGAGATTATCTCGGTGTTTGACATGTCGGTGGTGAGCATGGGAAGCACGGTGTCGATAAGGGAGAGCACCGTGGACAGGTCGGAGCCACGGAACTTGTTGAAGATGGCCTCCATGACGATGCGCTGGCGGCCGGTGCGGTTAAAGTCGTTGTCCAGAGAGCGAATGCGGGAATAGGTGAGTGCCTGCTCGCCGTTCAGATGGTAGTAGCCGGAGCTTTCCCCAACGCCCACCAGCTTCGCCTCGGCGCCGGAAAGGGTAACGTCCACGCCGCCAAGGGTGTCCACGATGTCGGAAAAGCCCTCAAAGTCCACCTCAAAGCCACCGTCCACGGTAATGCCGAAGTTCTGATACATGGTTTCGTAGAGCAGGGGGAAGCCGCCGAAGAAATAGGCCACGTTGAGTCTGTTGTCGGAATAGCCTCCGGGGATCTGAACGTAGAGGTCGCGGAGGAAGGAGATGAGGGAGACCTCACCGGTCTTGGGGTTGATGCTGCAGAGCATCATAACGTCGGAACGGGTGCGTCCCTCGCCGGGGCGGCGGTCCTGACCCACCAGCATGATGTTCAGAATATCGTCGTCACCGATGGCGGGAAGCTCTTCCCAGGTGATCTCGTCGGGGTCCACCGTCACAGCGGGGGGCTCGGTTGCAACGGGTTCCGTGGTGGCCTCCGTTGAGCCGTCGGGAGAGAGCGTGCCGACGGTGGTCTGGAGGGTCCCGGTGTTTTCGGGGGGAGCGTCGGTCTCGAAGAATTCCTCGCTGGGGGGGATCGTCAGCCCGGGGTCGTCACGGTTGATCTTGCCCAGATAATGTCCCACAACGGCAAACAGAGCGCCGACGATCAGCGCCAGAGCCAGCAGTATGCAGACAAGGGCGATTATCAGCTTTTTGCGCTTTTTGGAAGATTTGGCGGCCATTTTCAGTCACGTCCTTTTTTATTGAATAGCTTGTGTTTTAATCCGGCAAGGCGGAACAGCGCCGGCCGGAGTCTGAGCGTTGGGTACCACACCAGCCACAGCAGTCGAAGAGAAAACGAGCGTGCAGAGCGGCGTTTTTTACCGCCCCGAAGGGTGTGACTGTCTGCTCTGGCAACGACGGCAGAGGGCGGAATAAGCTCGCAAAAGCTTTGGGCATCGCCGTTCATAACCAGGATCCCGTCTTTTCTGAGCCTTCTCACCCTGTGGAGCACCGGGGCGCCGCCTGGACGGAGGTAGAAAAGTACGTCTCCCGGTCTGACGGGGGTGTTGACGGGGGAGAGCCATACCGTGTCTGTTCTGCTGTAGAGAAAGGGGAGCATGCTGGAGCCCGTCACCGTGAGGGGCACCGTGGCTCCAAGGGAGATAAGCTCCTGTATTTCGCGGACACCGACGGGGGTGTCCAAAGTGCGGTTTACCGTCATTTCTTTCCGTAGCCGTAGCGGCCGTAGTGACCGTAATGTCCGTAGCGCCCGTAGCTTCCGTAGCGGCCGTAGCCGTAGTTATAGCCGTAGCCGGAAACGCCGGAGGACGCGCCGTTGAGCACACAGCCTAAAACCCGGGCGTTCGTTGCGCTGATAATATCTATGGCGTAGCGAATGCGCGAAATGCGGACGGTATCCTGCCGGACGGAGAATATGACCCCGTCCGAGGCCTCGGCAATAACAGCCGGGTCGGAGATCAGCGCGCAGGGGGGAGTGTCCACGAAGATATAGTCGTATTCGCCCCTGAGGTCACGGAAAAGCTGGCTCCAGAACTCGGTCTTCATAAGCTTCCAGAATTTTGAGGAGGGCACGTTGAAGGTCAGCAGGGTGAGCCCCAGCTTTTCCACAAAGGCGGTGTTCACAAGCCCCTCTGCCTTTTCCGGGGCAGGAGTCTTTCCATAAACAAGGGCGGAAATGCTGGGATTGCGAAGGTCCGCGTCCACAAGCAGGACCTTTTTGCCGGAGGCGGCGATCTCGGCGGCGAGGTTTACGGTGAGGGTGGTCTTTCCCTCGCCGGGAGCGGCGCTGGTGACCGTGATGACCTTTCCGCCCTCTTCGTTCTCGGTAAGGTTCAAAAGTGAGGTGCGAAGCTCACGGAGAGACTCCAAAAAGCCGTTGCCGATAAGGGGATTTGTGAGCAGAATGGAGCGGTCTATCTTCGTGCGGTGCTTTTTGAAGGTGACCTGGGGCAAAACACCCAGACCGTGCTGGTTGAGCTTTTCGTGAATGTCCTTCTTGGTGCGCACGGTGCGGCGCATGGTTGAATAGCAGATGAGCAAAAACGCGCTGATGACAATGCCGAATGCCGCTCCGATCAGTCCCTGGCGCAGGTAGTTGACTGTGTTCACAGGGTCAGTGGGCACGGAGGGCGCGGAGAGAATGGTGAGCAGGGTGTTGCCGATAACGTATTCCGCCACGAAGGGGTAGTTTTCCATGGCAGAGACGAGCACGTCGTAGGTAAGCTGGGGGTCGGAGCCCGTGGCGGTCATGGTGAACATATTGGTTCCGCTAACGGTTGAGGCCGAAAGGCTGGCGGGCATATAGGGCAGCTCAAGGTCGGTCTTGATGATATCCTGAAGAATATTGCTCTGGAGAATATAGGGGAAGGTGGACGAGAGCTGGCTTGCGGTGGAGCGGTTGTAGTAGAAGGAATAGGAGGTTATGCCGTTGGTGCCTGCGGCGTTGTCCGCAGTCTGAACGGTGAAGGTGACCGAGGCCTTGTAAACGGGGCGGTAGTTCAGCCTGCTTCTCAGCGCCGTTCCGCCGGAGCAGAGAATGATTATGGCCAGAAACAGCCACCAGAAGCGCACCGTGCCCCGCCAGAGGTCGCTGGGATATATCTCGAAGGGCGCCGGAGCGGAGGAGGCGCGTTCTTCTTTTTTGTCGGGCTTGGAATTACTCAATTTGAACAGACCCCCTCATTTACTTATTTCCGTCCCCGTCGCTGCCGGAACCTTGGGCAGAGGAGGGGGTAAAGGCTTCGTATTTACCCTTTTTGGAATAGTGGCTTCCGTAGCCGTAGCCGGAATAACCGGATTCGTCGGCGCCGGTCTGGCCAAAGAAGGTAAACTCGCTGTAAACGTCGTTGAGAATGCATCCGCCGAACTTCTCCCCGGAGGAAGTGAGCTTGAGCACGGCGTCGTTGATGTCGGCGGTAAGGGCTTTGTCCGTGCGGACGACCAGAAGCGAACGGTCTGCGTGGCGGCAGAGGGACGCCACGTCCGCAGAGAAGATCATGGGGGGAGTGTCGATTATAACGTAGTCGAACTTGTTGCGGAAGAGCTCAAGGGTTTGGGGAACTCTTTCGGAGTTTATCCAGCCGGTGTAGTCCCGGCGGTGTCTTGCGTTGAGGGCAAGGTAGAGGCTGGTGTTGCGGTAGCGGCGGATCTTGAAGCTCTCAAGTGAGGTGGAGCCGGAAAGCAGAGCCGCAAAGTCGCTCTGGGCAGAAACGCTTACGCCCAGGATCTTGTAAAGGGCGGGCTTTAAAAAGTCCATATCCAAAAGGGCAACGCGGTTTCCGCGGCTGGCAAGAGCAAGGGCTATGTTTGCCGCGGCGGTGGACTTACCCTCGTTTTCCGCAACGCTGGTGATAAGGAACACGCTGTCCCCGGAGCGCCGGTGGGCGTAGGAGAGGCGGTTTGCGATCTTCTGGTAGCTTTCGGTAAAGCGGAAGTCGGAGTAGGCGCTGTTTATGAGCAGAGAGGTCTTCTTGCCCTTCAGCGCGGCGGAAAGGGGAAGCTTTTTTCTGGTGTGGGCAACGGTGCCAACCAGCTTTTCCCCCACCTTTTCGTTGAAATCGTGCTCGTCCTTGACGGTGTCCCGGGCAACGGAGATCACCACGACGGCGGCCAGGGCGGCCAGGGCGGCGGCGCCGGCAAAGATGAACCTGTTCTGGGTGCTGATGGCGTTGGAGGGACCCTTTGGCACGGTGGGGGAGCGCATTACGTCGATAATTGCGTCCGCAAAAATGGTCTCGGAGATCCGGGGATAGACCTCGAGCACGGCGCAAAGCTCTTCGTAGGCCGTCTGGGGAGAGGATGCGGTCACGCTGAGGGTGAGGATATTGGTGTTGGGGATAACGCTGGCAGAGACCGACCCGTCAAACCATCCGCGCCCTAAGTGCTCTGCGGCGTATTCACGCATTGTGGGCTGGGAAAAGACCTCGGAAAAGATCTCCGCCATCTCGGAAGAGGCAGAAAGATTCGTGTAGGCAAGATAGGTGCCGCTCTTTGCGGTGACAATGAGGGTGGCAGAGCTTGTGTAAACGGGGCGGTAAACGCTCTTTCCGGCAACCCACACAAGAATGAGCGCGCTTATTGCGGAGAGCACCACCACCCACAGGTTTTTGAGAATGTCCCGGAGAAGGCTGTGCCATTCGATGCGGAAATCGTTGGTTCGGTTCATTTCTCTTCGGCCTCCTCAACGATAACTGTGAGCACGGTGTGCTGTTGGCGCTCTGCGGCGTCGGAAACGTAGAAGTGGACCTGGTAGGTGCCGGGGACGGATGTGTCAAGACCGCTGTCCGTGCGGACAAGGGCTGTGAGATCCTCGCCGTTAACGTCGGTGGCAGACACGAGATAGCTCTCCGGAGAGATGCTCTCTCCCGGAGCAAGGTACACGAGGTATTCCGAAAGCTTTATCTCCGGTGCGGCAGGGCTGATATCCTCGACGTAAATGGGAAGCTCAAGGTAGATAACGTCGCCCTTGCTGTTGGAGACTCTTGCGGACATATTGAATATACCCGTCACGTTTGCCTGATAATCGGCGGCGGTTATGACGATCTTTTGGGAGATGTCCCCGTCGATAAGGTCGGTGGCTCGTACCCGGTCAAGAACGCTCACTCTCTCGCTGAGGCCGAAGACCATGGAGTCGCTCATGGAAAAGGTGGGAGCCTCGTAATTTGCATAGCGGATCTTTCTTGTTGCGGTGGCGGTGTGGTTGTCGTTGTCGCACACGGCGTAGGTCACAACGGAAACTCCGGGGTCGGTGAAGCGTGAGACGGATTCGATTATGATCTTTCCGGTTATGTCCCCGTCCTTTTCGTCAAAGGCGGAAACGCCCTTCAAAAGCTCGGCTCTGTCTGCCTGAAGGCTCACGTCGATAATATCTCCCTCAACGGTAATGCGGGGGTAGGTCTTGTCGGTCTTTCTGTCGCGGACGTAGAACACGGCGAAAAGGCAGACCGAAAGGCAGAACAACAGCCCGACGGCTATCCTCAAAAGCTTCATTTACTCATGCTCCTCGTGGTGTGTGGTCAGATTTTATGGGTGACCCCGTCTGAAACGATCTTTTCGGGGTTGGATATCAAAAGAAGGTCGGCGTAATCCGGGGAAAAGCTTTCGCACAAAAGCTCGTGGAGATCCCCAAGGTTAGGTGTGCGGCGGTACGGACTGTGACCGTCGCTGGCGGCGAGGTCGGCAAGACCCATGCGGCATATCTCGTTTGCGGCGCGGCAGGTGTCCCTGCCGAAAAGCCCGAAGAAGCTGTCCTTGTTCACCTGCAAAAGGGCAAGGGACCCAAGCTTTTTGGCAGAGGCGGGATCCTCCCGGACGAAACCGCACCTTTCGGGGTGGGCAAGCACGGGAACGAGCCCCGTTGACCGCACCTCTTTCAAAAGGGCGAGGGCGGTGTCCAGTGTCTCCGGGGGGTCAAGCTCCGCAAGCAGATACCGGGAGCGGTTAAGCGTTGTGACCTTTCCCCGGCGGATAAGCTCTCCGACGCCCTCCCGAAGGAAGACCTCCTGTCCGGGATAGAGCCGGAGGGGAATGGAGGCAGAGTCCAGCTCCTGCTGTAAAAGCTCAACCACCCGGTCAAGGGCGGGGGTATAGTAATTTTTGGGCTCTCCGGGAATATTGCAGTGGGGCGTACACACGAGTCCCTTCGTGTTGCCCTCTGCGGCAATGGACGCCATTTTCAGAGATTCCCCAAGGCTTTGGGCTCCGTCGTCCGCGGAGGGGATGATGTGGCAGTGAATGTCGGTCATGGCAGGAGTCCTGTTCTCTTCTGTGACTTCTTTGGGATGGCGCGGAACAAAAGCATTCCGGCGGCGGTGCCCAGCAAAAGTCCGATCCCGTCCACCCAGACGTCTGTGACGGATGCGCCCCTGTTTGAGAATATCTGAAGAGTCTCGTCACAAAGGGCGGTGAGAAGTCCTGCCGACAGGGGCAGAAAGGGAAGGGGGATCTTTTTGAAAAAACGTCGGGAGATCACGGTGAGCTCAATGGCCAGAAGAGCAAATTCCGAAACGTGAGCCAGCTTGCGGATAAGGTGGCTTGTGAACCAGGTGTCCGCAAGGGCAAGCTCCTCTCCGGTGTTTGCAATGTGCGCCCCGAAAAGAGAGCTCACAAAGTTGGAAAGAGCTGTGGACGCCTCCCGGGAGAGGGCGGAGTTTGCAAAGATGAACCCAAGGGTGAGCCCGGTGGCGATCAGCAGTATCACCGTGAAAAGAGTTTTTCTTTTCATCGTATTCTCAGAGCTGTGCCGGACGGTAGGTGGGGGCTATGGCGGAGAGCATTTTCCGTATGGCGGCGTGGTCGGGCTCGGGGCCGGTGCAGAGGCGGTTGAGCTCCGCAAGCTGACGGGAAAACTCTTCGGGGCAAACGCTCACCTGGTGGCCGATGAATATCTTTTTGTTCTCGGTCCTGGTGAGCCCCTCCTCGCTCATGAGAAGCTCCTCGTACATCTTTTCGCCGGGACGAAGGCCGGTGTAGCGGATGTTGATATCTCTTCCCAGCACCAGGCCGGAAAGGCTTATCATCTTTTTTGCAAGATCGTCTATTCTGACGGGCTGACCCATGTCCAGCACGAATATCTCGCCGCTCTTTGCCATTGCGCCGGAGGCCAGAACAAGCTGGCTTGCCTCGGGAATGGTCATGAAATAGCGGATCATTTCCGGATGGGTGACGGTAACGTCGTGACGGGCTTCGATCTGGCTTTTGAACAGGGGTATCACCGAGCCGTTTGAGCCCAGAACGTTTCCAAAGCGCACGGCGGTGAAGGTGGTGTTGGAAAAGCCGGAGAAATAGGTTATAAGCATCTCGCAGATACGCTTCGTGGCGCCCATTACGTTGGTGGGGTTCACGGCCTTGTCCGTTGAGATGAGAATGAACTTTTTAACGCCGTTTTTGTCCGCCGCGGCAGCGGTGTTGAAAAGGCCGAAGACATTGTTTTTCACGGCCTCGTCGGGGCTGTCCTCCATAAGGGGGACGTGCTTGTGGGCGGCGGCGTGGACGACGATGTCCGGCTTTTCCCGGGCAAAGAGCAGATCCATCTTCTTTGCATCCCGGACGGAGGCAATGTGGACGGAAAGGTTGAGCCTGTCGCCGTAAAGGCCGATAAGCTCCTGCTGAATGGCGTAGGCGTTGTTTTCGTAAATGTCGATGATAACCAGCTTTCCGGGGGAGTTTGCGGCAACCTGGCGGCAGATCTCCGAGCCGATGGAACCGCCGCCGCCGGTGATGGCAACGGTCTTTCCGGAGACGAAGGACAAAAGCGCCTCGTCTGCGACCTTGACGGGCTCACGGCCGAGAAGCTCTTCGGGGGTGATGTTTCTCACCTTTTCCGCAAGGCTTCCCAAAGCGTCGGTCTCGGAGAAGAAGGGCAGTATCTTTACCGGGCAGTTCGCCCCGGCGCAGTATTCGAGGATCCGGGCCCTCTGGGCGTTTGTGGCGGAGGGGATGGCGATGTAGATAAGGTCGACTCCGTGCTCCCGGCAGATGGTGGGAATTTCCCGGGTGTTGCCGTAGACCTTTATGCCGGAGATACGGCGGTGGAGCTTTTGCCTGTCGTCGTCAACTACGGCAACGGGCAGAAGACCCAGAGAGGGGTTGTGGAGAAGCTCGGTGAGCATCATGGACCCGGCGCTTCCCGCGCCGACGATGAGAAGCTTTTTAAGGGGAACGTCCTTCCTCCGGGCAGAACGGTGGGCGATAATGGCGAAATAGGTGAGACGTGAGGCGGTTATGCCAAGGGCGCACACCGCGGCGGACATTATGCTGTAGAGGGTGGGCAGGTTTTTGCTCATGCCGATAAGCTCACAGGCCAGAAACGCCGCAAAGGCCGCCTCTGCGGCGGTGAGGAGTATGCGCAAAAAGTCCGAGCCCGAGGCGTAGCGCCAGATGATGCGGTCGATTTTCAGTATGCGCGAAAACAGCAGATAAAAAACAACGGGCAGGACTGTCCAGAGAACGTAAACATAAGCCGGAGAGCCCATTTCCCGGCGCAGAGCGCAGATGAAAAGGGAAAGCCCGTAGGAAAGGGCGATGATCGCGACATCTGTACAGAGAAGCAAAAAGCTTCTGTCCATGACGAAGTTCTTTACTTTTATAAGAAAGTTTTTCATAAAAAAAGCTCTCGGTACAAGGGGAGATAAGCCCCGGTATTTTTGAGGGGAACGGACATAATAAACCAAATATAATTATACTTTTTTTAGCCCCGGTTGTCAATGACTGCAGGGGCTTTTTCGGGGGTTTTGGAGAAATATGTGGATTTGACAGAAAAAAAGAGGAAGAAACCGGAAAAAGGTGTTGCATTTTTCGCGGCGATATGGTAATATATCCGCAAACAAACTGATATTGCCGTGTGACGTCCGCAGGAAAGGGGCTTTCTGCCCGCCGAAGAAGTAAAACTTTCAGGTAAAACAGACTGTGGTCCGACGGAACTCTGGAGAATTCCGCGGTTTTCCGCGGATGCCGAAGGTGCAAGGTGCCCGTTTTGCTGCGGGCGCAAATCTCTCAGGCGAAAGGACGGAGCGCAACATACCTCTCCCGTAAGCGGGTGATTTATTTGCGGCTGGTTCCCTTTTAGTTTTTGAGGGGCGGCTGCATTTTTTGTTTTTAGTCACGGAGGAGAAGCGGCAGAACGAGAGAGGAAAACAATATGAAGGTACTGGATTTTATTGCGGGCGACCTTAACGGCTTTATCTGGGGCTGGTTTGGAATAGCCCTTCTGCTGGGCACCGGCGTTATCATGACCGTGCTCACCAGATTTTTCCAGATAATCAGAGTTCGCCACTGGGTGAAGGAGACTGTGGGAAGCCTGTTCAAGAAGAACGTTTTCAGGCACAGCAAGGACAAGGCCTCCATCTCGCCCTTCCAGGCGCTCTGCACCGCTCTTGCCGCAACGGTCGGCACGGGCAATATCGCAGGCGTTGCCGGCGCCATTGCCACCGGCGGTCCCGGCGCGGTGTTCTGGATGTGGGTGTCCGCATTCTTCGGAATGATGACAAACTATTCCGAAAACGTTCTCGGCATTTTCTTCCGCCGCAAGGATAAAAACGGCGAGTGGGCCGGCGGCGCAATGTACTACCTCCAGGACGGTCTGGGCGGCAAAAAGGGCTTTAAGACCGTGGGAAAGGTTCTTGCCATTCTGTTCGCCGTCTTTGCGGTGATCGCCTCCTTTGGCATCGGCAACCTTGCCCAGGCAAACACCATCGCCTCCAACATGTACGCTCAGTTTAAAATCCCCATGTGGGTCGTGGGCATCTTCCTGGCTGTGGTTGCGTCTCTTGTGATCATCGGCGGCATCAAGCGCATTGCCTCCGTCACCGAAAAGCTGGTTCCCGTTATGAGCGTTATATACATCATCGGCGCTATTGTCATTATGTTTATGAACGTCGGCCTTATCGGCGATATCTTCGGCGCCATCTTCAGATTCGCCTTCACTCCCTCTGCGGTCATCGGCGGCGGCATCGGCATTGCCATAAAGATGGGCTTTAAGCGCGGCATCTTCTCCAACGAGGCCGGCCTCGGCTCTTCCGTTATGGTCCATTCCGCATCCAGCGTTAAGGAGCCTGTCAAGCAGGGTATGTGGGGCATTTTCGAGGTCTTCTTTGACACCATGATAATCTGCACTCTCACCGCCATCGTCGTTCTCTCCTCGGGAGTTATCGACCTTGCCACCGGCGGTCCTGCCGCAGGCTTTGAGGGGCTTGACTCCAACGTTCTTGTGGCAGACGCCTTCAGCCTCCAGTTCGGCGCCTTTGGCGGCTGGTTCGTTGCTGTGGCCATACTCTTCTTTGCCTTCTCCACCATCCTGGGCTGGAGCTACTACGGCACCCGCAGCTGGGTGTACCTCTTCGGCGAAAAGACCGCCATTATCTATAAGGTCGTTTTCATCGCTGTTATCTTCGTAAGCACCCTTCTCAAGGGGGACATGGCCGCTCTTCCCTGGAACATCTCCGACACCTTCAACGGTCTGATGATGCTCCCCAACCTTATCGGCGTTCTCGCCCTCTCGGGTATGGTCATGAAGATCACCGCAAACTACGTAAAGCGTAAGATAAAGGGCCAGCCCATCGAGCCCATGCTCTCTTTCGACCCCGAGATCCAGAAGGCTCACGCGGCCACTCTTGACGAGGAATAATGCCCGCGATAACAGGATAACTAAAAACCAGTCATCCCGGAAAAAACGGGATGACTGGTTTTTGCTTATATATGCTTTTTTCAGTCCTTTTTGGGGGCGTGCTTCATAATTCCGAACCACAGGAAGAGCACCAGCGCCGCGCAGAACAGAACGGCCATTGCGGAGACCACCTGCTGGGCGTAGAGAGGAAGACCCAAAAAGCGGTTTCCGTTATTTTGAATATAGGTGACAAGGGGGCTCACCGCAAGGGTGGTGAAGAAGCCTGCCAGACCGTAGACCGTGCGGGACAGGGCGAGAGCCTCGGTGCGCAGGGCGTAGGGGGCGTAGTCCAGAATAAGGTTGGTAAGGGCACTGTTGATGCCCGCCATGGAGATGGCAGTGAGAACGTAATAGGCCGTGTAGAATACCTTGCCGTTGGCAGGGGCGGTGAACACGTTGATGAGATATCCCGCTCCGGCGATGGCGATGCAGAAGCACATCATCCGGGCAAAGCTGTGCCTGTCCGCAAAGCGCCCCCAAAACCGGGAGACCAGGGCGCGCACGATGGCGTAGACGATGCCGAGAACGGCCACGAAGGTGAGTGAAAATCCCAGCTCCCGTATCTGATAGGTGCCGTAGAAGGGGACGGAGCAGCCGTTTGTGATGCTCCACAGGGCGCTGACTCCCACGGCCATGAGATAGAATTTGTTTTTGGCAAGAGTCTTTATGTTGGCAAAGGGGTTTGACCGCTTTCCGACAGGGGCGATCACGGTTTCACGGGTGAGGATGATGGTGATGCTCTGGAGGATCATGAGCACGAATATGGTCACGCCGCAGAGAATGAACGCGCCGGAGAGGTTTCCCGCCGCCTCATAGCGGTCGACGATATTGCCCATCACCGTGGAGAAGATCATGCCGCCGATAAGGGAGACGATCTCCTTGTTGGCGGTGAACACGCCGCGTTTTCTGTCGTCCACAAGGGACATGAACCAGTTGAGCTTGGGCGAGCCCACAAGCTGGAGCAGAATGTTTGCCGTGAGCACGCAGGCCACGAAGGCGACGGGCTTAAGGCCTGAGGGGATGGGAACGATGGGGATCACGTAAATAAGGCAGAAGAACATCTGGGTGAACAGGGTCACCGGGATGACCAGCCACTTTACCCGTTTTATTCCCCCCATGAAAAGGGAGAAAAGCTGAACGGCGCAGCCAAGGGAGACAAAGGATGAGATTATGCCGGTCAGACTGTCGGAAATGCCGATGCTGGTAGAGACCTTTGCAAGAAATGCGCCGCCGGTAAGCAGGGCGACGAAATACTCAAGTGCGGCTTCAATTATGACGTAGAGACGGCTTTGGCGGTAGATATCTTTTTCTTCGGTGGACATGGAAAACGGTTGCACCCCTCTGTTTTTTCTTCTGGGAATAGTTTACCTTGGAAAGGCTGTTTTGTCAATGGGTTTTCGGCGGTCTTTTCTTGACAAGGCAGGGTGATGGATATATAATTGCAGAAGAAGAACGTTATTTGGAAAGAAGCTGTGAAAAAACATGCCTGTTATAACTATCGTCGGGTCGGGAATGATGGGCTCTGCCCTTGCCTTTCCCGCCCGTGAAAACGGAAACGAAGTCCGCCTCGTGGGCACTCCCCTGGACAGGGAGATAATAGACGCCTGCATTGCCACCGGCCGCCATCCCAAATTTGACAGGGATTTTCCCGCCGGGCTGAAATATTACCAAATTGAAGATCTGAACGAGGCTCTCTCCGGCGCGGACGCCGTTATCGGGGGCGTTTCCAGCTTCGGCGTTGAGTGGTTCGGGGAAAAAGTTCTGCCCGTCATCCCCGAGGGGCTTCCCGTGCTCACGGTGACCAAGGGACTTATGGACCTGCCGGACGGCACGCTGGTCACCTATCCCCATATCTGGCAGGAAAAGCTTGATTCTCTGGGCAAAAAGCTCTCCCTCTGCGCCGTGGGCGGTCCATGCACAAGCTACGAGTTGGTTGCCCACGACCAGACCGAGGTGACCTTCTGCGGAAAAGACGGGGAGGCACTTCGTTATTTCAAAAAGCTCATGGCCACAGACTATTACCATGTCAGTCTCTCTTACGACGTTGTGGGGGTTGAGAGCGCCGTTGCCCTTAAAAACGGCTACGCTCTGGCAATTGCCCTCACCGTGGGTCTTAACCAGAAGGCCTTCGGCATTGACAGCCCTCTGCACTTCAACTCCCAGGCGGCGGTTTTTGGCCAGAGTGTCAGAGAAATGCAAAAGCTTCTTGACTATCAGGGGGCTGGGGATCTTAACAATCTTGCTCTGGGAGCGGGAGACCTTTACGTTACCGTCTACGGCGGAAGGACGAGGCTGATAGGCGTGCTTCTGGGAAGGGGTCTTGACATAGACCGGGCAAAAGAGGAGCTTTCCGGGGTGACGCTGGAGAGCCTCGTTGTGGCAGAGCGTGTTGCCCGGGCCATCCGCGCCGCATCTGCAAGGGGAGTGTTAGACCCGGCGGATTTCCCGCTTTTGATGCACGTGGACGATATTCTCACCAAAAAAGCTCCCGTGGACATCCCCTGGGAGGCTTTCACCTACGGTATTAACTAAAGGAGGCGCAAACTATGTGGAACAGAAAGCTCTGCCTTGGCTGCGGAGGCTTTGGAATATCCGGCCCCGAACAGCTTGAAATTTTCGCCAAAACCGGCTTTGACGCCTATTTCGTGGGCTGGAACCCCGGCCGCGACCCGGGTGATACGGTAAAACGGGGCAACGAGCTGGGGCTGGAGCTCCAGTCCGTCCACGCCCCATGGGGTAAGTCCGCCGTGATCTGGGGGGACGACGCCGCGGCGGGACAGGCCGCCATCGACGAGTTTTCCGCCTGTCTTGACTGCTGTGAGAAATACTCCGCCCCAATGATGATCGTCCACGCCTTCGTGGGCTTTGAGGATCACACCCCCACTTCTGCCGGTGTGGAACGCTTTGGCGAGATCGTGCGCCGGGCAGAGAAAAAGGGCGTTAAGATCGCCTTTGAAAACACCGAGGGCGAGGAATACCTTGCCGCGCTTATGGATGCCTTCCGGGGTGAGAAGCACGTTGGCTTCTGCTGGGACAGCGGCCACGAGATGTGCTACAACCACTCAAAGGACCTTCTCGCCCTTTACGGGGACAGGCTTTTGGGCACCCATCTCAACGACAACCTTGGCATTCGCGACTTTGGCGGAAAGATAACCTATATCGACGATCTCCACCTTCTGCCCTTCGACGGCATTGCCGATTGGGACAGTATTGCCGCAAGGCTTGACCGTTGCGGCTTTTCCGGTCCCCTCACCTTTGAGCTGAACGTAATGTCCAAGCCCGGCAGACGGGACAACGATATTTACCGTAAGCTCTCCCCGGAGGAATATATCGCCGAATGCTATAAGCGCGCCTGCCGTGTTGCGGCGAAAATGAAGGGAGCTTTCGACCTGAAATGAAAAAGCGCTACGACGTTGCGGCTTACGTCTGGCCTGCCTACACGGGAAGCGAGCCCCGAACGAAAATGTTCTGGCCGAAGGGCATGGGCGAATGGCAGAGCGTTGAGAGTGCCCTTTCCAAATACCCGGGAGATACCTGGCCCCGAAGACCCCTCTGGGGCTACGTTGACGAGGCAGACCCCGAAGTGATGGAGATGGAGATAAACGCCGCGGCGGATCACGGTGTCAACGTGTTTATCTACGACTGGTATTGGTTCGACGGGCGGCCGTTTTTGGAGCAGTGCCTTGACAACGGCTTTTTAAAGGCAAAAAACCGGGACAGAATGAGATTTTATCTCATGTGGGCAAACCACGACGCCAACTATACCTGGAACAAGGAGATTTCCGACGAGGACTCCTCAACGGTCATTTGGAAGGGCGCCGTGGATGGGGCGGAGTTCGACAAAATATGCCAAAGGCTTATTGACAAATACTTCTGCCAGCCCAATTATTACAGAATAGAGGGCAAGCCCGTATTTATGATCTACGACCTTGAAAACCTGCTTTCGGGGCTTGGGGGAGTGGAGAACACGAGGCGAAAGCTTTTGGAGTTTAAAGAAAAATGCGCCGCGGCAGGCCTTGGGGGACTTCATCTTCAGCTCACCCAGTGGGGAGAGCGGGTGCTGAACCTCTCCGGAGTGGACGGGGGTAGCAAGCCCGACAGCGCCGTTGCACCATATCTCGGCTTTGACAGCTTCACAAATTACCAGTTCGTCCACTTTGTGGACATCGACCGGGACTACGGCGAAATAATGGCAGAGGTTCCCGGCTTTTGGAAGACCTGGAGCGAAAAATATCCCATTCCCTATTTCCCCCATATCTCCGTCGGTTGGGACAATAACCCACGCTACAAAAAGTTCCGGGGAGGTATCGTTAAAAACAACACCCCGGAGGCCGTCGCTGACGCCCTGGAGGCGGCACGGGACTTTCTGGACGAAAGCGACCTGCCCGTGCCCCTTGTTACGCTGAACAGCTGGAATGAATGGACGGAGACCAGCTATCTCCAGCCCGACGACCGAAACGGCTGGGGTTATCTTGAAGCGGTGAAAAAAGTATTCGGATGAGAAAAGAGGATGGACATGGCAAATTTCTATGAAAAGAAAATAGCCGGAGAGATCGCGTGCCTTGATTTTTCCCAGCTTGAGGCCGCCTCCGCAGAGGGCTGCCCGGAAAAGTTCAGAAACATGGATTTTATGGTCACCGGCCCCTTCGTTATGGAGACGGAAGGCGCCTTTGAGACCGAATATCTCTACGAGAGAGAAAAAATACTCCAGCCGGACTACCTTGGGGGCTTCGGCGGAGAACGCGATATAGCCCCGTTTTACGGTCTGAAGGGGGAAAGCTCCTATCTCGGCTGTGACGTTGCCGTCTGGACGAAGGGTATCCACAAGTGGAACACCCTTCTTTTCGAGGAGGAGGGCAGCGACTACGGCTGCGGAGAGGCGCTCTATTTAACGGAACAGCGAAACTGCATTTACTACGCCGCCTTCTACGTTCGCTGTGAGGGCAGAAAGCGGGCGGTCATCTGCTACGAAAACTCCGGATGCCGGCTCTTCCTCAACGGAGAGCTCATCTCCGACCAGCCCTATGGCCGTGTCAAGGGCATGGTGAGCACCGGAAGGCTGGTTCCCGTCACCTTTGAGGACGGGCTGAATCTGTTGCTCTTCAAGATCCGTCCGGGATATATCTGCGATTCCGTTGACCTTTCCATGAGCTATTGCTATATCTATCCCGTCTGCGCTGAGAGCGGCGGTCTGGCAGTCACCCACCCTGCAAGAACCGGCGTTTTTATCCGGCGGGATCACGGGGACAGGCAGGTGTTCCCCTGCTTTGCCGCCGCATTTTCGGATATTTCCGGCGGCGAGGTGACTGTGGACGGAACCCAGAAGCTCAGCCTTGGGGCAATGAAGGCCGGAGAATGCGTGCTTTTACGGGCGGAGCTTCCGGCGGCAGGGGGCACGGTAAATGTGCCCGTTACCGTTGAGGCACAGGGCTTCGGGGTCGGAAACGGAGAGTTTATCGGCAAGACCTCGCTCCCTTCGAAAATGGAGGGAGAAGAGCTGGTCATGACGAGCTTCCATTTCGACACCACCTACCACCAGGAACAGCGGGTGTACGCCCTTGGCGCCATGTATATCACCAGAGAGATACTCAAGGCAATGCGCCGGGACCCGTATTTCAAGCCCGTTATCTCTGAGGTGGACTATCTCCACCCCTACTACAGCATAAACCCCGGTGACCGTGAGTTCCTCAGAGAGATGTTTGCCCGGGGCAGTACCGAGTCCGACTGCTTTTACAACCAGCCCAGCGAGCTCACCTCCTCCGGGGAGGGCATCGTCCGCAATCTGGTCTACGGCCAGCTCTACCACAGGGACGTGATGGGGCGCATATGCGACGTGTATTCTCCCGGAGACGTTTTCGGACATTTCAACCAGATGTCCCAGATAACCGCCAAGGGCGGTTGCCGGGGTATTTCCTGGGGCAAGCACATTCCGGGCTTCAGACCCTCCATGCGCCACGTCTCGCCCGACGGAAGCTGGGTCAACCACCGCCGGGGCGACGTTGTCAAGAGCGATGCGGTGCATTACGGGCTCTCCTTCTGCGGCTACGATTCCGGAGCAATGGACAATGTTTCCGGCTTTCCCGTGGATGGGGATCTGTCGTGGATGGCAGAGGCGACCCCCAAAGCCCGTTTTTGCGTTCCCAGCGAAATGCAGAACGCCGTGGAGCGTGACCAGGCCCGCTTTGAGGCAGAGGGAGTTCCTTCTCCCTTTGAGCTTACCAGCCGGGATATGTCCCTTTACCACGCCGGCGTTGCCCTGACGCGCACAGACTTTAAGCAGGCAAACCGACTTGCTGAAAACCTGCTGATAACCGCGGAAAAGCTCTCGGTAATTGCCGCCATGAACGGCGCGGAGTATCCGGAGCTTGCCCTTGACAAGGCATGGCGCCAGGTGCTCTGCGGCCAGCACCACGACTCCATAACCGGCACGAACAACGAGATCTCCTTTGTGGATCTTATGATAGAATACCGTGAGGCCGTCGACCTTGCGGCGGATATCTGCCGTCGGGCAAGTGAATATATCGCCTCGCATATCTGCGCCGAAGCGGGCAGAAGGCGCGTCGTGCTCTTTAACCCCCACACGTGGGACAGAACCGAACACGTTTTGCTCACCGTGAAAAGTCCTGCTCCCATGGGCAGGGTGAAGCTTATAGCTCCCGGGGGCAAAGCGCTTAACTGCGAGACCCTTTGGGAGCGGGAGACCGAAGAGGGCTGTGAGACCGGGCTTTCGGTCATGGCAAGCGTTCCGGCCTGCGGATACCTCTCCTGTTATCTGGAAACGGACGGGGATGCGCCCGTTCAAATGCCAAAGTGCGACGGGAAAAATACCATTGAAAACGAGTTTTACCGCATAACCGTTGACCCGGAGCAGGGCGGCGGAATCGTCTCCCTTTTCGACAAGGAAAACGACCGCGAGCTCATCAACCCCGACACCGACGGCCCCGCAAACCGCCTCGCGGCCCTCAAGGAGACCCACGACCGCATGGAGACCCAGCACGAGTTCTACACCACGGGTCACAAGCTCCTCTCCGACTGGGAAGAGGCAAGGGTTGAGCGCACCGTGGGCGAGGAGTTTTCAACCCTCACCGTCAGATACGACCTTGGCAACGTGGTGGGAGTCACTCAGGAGATAACTCTCAGAAAGGGAGAGCGCCGCATAGATTTCGAGACCCGTCTGGACGACTACCGCGACGAGGACGATCTGTTCACCGTCACCTTCCCCGTGGATATCAAGGGAGCAAGACCCATTTTTGACGACCGCTTTGCCCCTCAGGTGAGAACGTCCTCCCGCAGAGCGCTCTCCTTCCGCACCCACCAGATGCTCATGGCCTCCCACTGCGCGGTGTATTCCGCAAACCAGTGGATGGACTACGGCCCCAGCGTTACCCTTCGGCTTCGGGACGGAGAAAAAACGGCGTCGCTGAATATCGGCATGACCCAGCTCATCCGCGCCGAGGCCCGGGAGCTTGGGGAGGCCTCGGACACGCTTCTCATGGCCCTTACCAAAAAGGCCGTTCCCGTCACACCCTTCCCGGACAGGGAGTATTCCGTCCGGGGCTCCCAGATACCCCATTTCAACGAGGATCTCACCTCGGACACCCGTTTCGTCCTTTCCGTTGAGGGCGTTGAAAACCGCTACGAAAGCGACCTTGCCCGGCGCCGTCCGGAGGTATGGGAGCGTATCGGCGGAGCGGTGGCTTCCGGAAAGGTCGCAGTTGTCTTCTTTAAGGACGGGGACAACGATTGGAACAAGCCCATAGACGTGATACTTGTGAAAGCCCCCACGCCCGAGGCTCTGAAGACCTGGGCAGAGAGCTTTGCCTCGGCTCTGTCCGTGGGACGCGCGGTCTCTCTGGAGGCCGTCCTTGCGGACGATCCGGGACAGGCCGACGACTACGGCGTTGCCGTGATCAACACGGGCAATATAGCCTGCAGCGTTGAAAAGGGCGGAATGCTGAACCTCATGCTGTTCCACACCGCCGAGTTCTACGGCAATATCGGTAAGACCCACTGCGGCAAAAAGCTCGTTCCGGAGCACAAGTCCCACGTTTTCACCTATTCCCTCCTGCCCCACGCCCACAGCTACCGTGAAGCGGAGCTATACCGCAGAGCGCTGGAGAAAAACGATCCCCTCTTTGCCCTGGCAGATATCTCCCCGGCAGAGGGTGCAAAAATGCCGGGATCCTTCAGCCTGCTGAAGAGCCAAAGCGGCATCACCGTCACCTCCGTAAAGGCCGGGGGCTATCCCATGGCCTCCATGAAGGGCAGTTTCGGCACCCTGTCGGATCGGGGCATCGCCATACGCTATTTCGAAGACCGGGGTCTCTCCGGCGAGGCAAAGCTTGAGCTGGGCTTTGACGCGGCTCTTGCCGAAAGGGCAAACCTGCTTGAAGAGGAGAGAGTTCCCCTTGCCCTTGAAGGCCGGACTCTCTCCCTTCCCTTCACTCCCCACACCGTTGAGACCATTGTTCTCGCTCCGAAGAACGTAAAGACCGGCAACGCTCAAATTGGCGCCGTACGGGAGATAACCGAGCCCACTTACGTGCGCTCCTGGGAGCACGACCTGGGCTCCATGCCCATGGGCTATCTGGCTCTGTGCGCAGTTATCGACCGCCACCCGAGAGTTATAGATGAGCTCTCCTTTGAGGTGGACGTCTCAGTAGCAAACAACCACACCGACATCCCGGTCTCCGGAACGGCAAAGCTCTGCCTGCCGGAGGGATGGTCTGCAAACGTAACGGAGATTTCCTACAGCCTTGAGCCGGAGGGCTGTTCCGTCACCCCCGTGAGGGTCACGAAGCCCGCAAGCGATGCAAAGGGCATGATCCGTCTGGAATACAGCCACCGGGGACAGAGCTTTGAGGACGTTTACGAGGTCGGCTACCACAATCCTGCCATGAATATGGTGATAGAGAACGACGTGATAACCGTCACCGTGATAAACGACACCGACGAGACTCTCAGAGGCGAGCTTGGCCTTGCAACACCCATCGAGACCTGGGGAAGCATGGGCGGCCACAACCCCTTTGGAAAGGCCGGAGTCGGCCCCTGCCGGCAGCCCGTGGCCGTAGCGCCCCACTCCCGGAGGGACTTCACCTTTGCAGTGGAAGGGGACAGGTCCATGTCCTTCTGGGCTGTGGCAAAGCTGATGGTGAACGGACGGATTTATTTCCAGGGAGCTCTCCACCGTCCCATTCAGCCCCACGTGCTCTGGTCCCACGTGTTTATTAACGAGGTACTGGCAGATAACGGTTCGCTGAAAAAGGCAAACGCCCTGAAGTAAGACCGATCAAGCTTAAAAACACCGCCGTTTGGGGTAACTCCCAAAGGGCGGTGTTGGTTTATTTTGGCTGTCAGAATATGAGGGTTCCGATGCCCCAAACGGCAAAGGCGAATATCCAGGCGATGGCGATCTGACCTGCGACGGTGAGACAGGCCCATTTTATGCCCAGCTCGCGCTTGATTGCGGCGATGGCGGCAATACAGGGGGGATAGAGAAGGCTGAAGGTGAGAAGCGAGGCGGCAGAGACGGGGGTGAGCAGGGCGGAAAGCGCCTCTTCCGTGCCGAAGAGCACGTTCACGGTAGAAACCACGCTCTCCTTGGCCATTATGCCGGTGATAAGCGCCGTGGAGATGCGCCAGTCTCCAAAGCCCATGGGCTTGAAGATGGGGGCAATAAGCCCGGCGACGCTTGCCAGAATGCTGTCCGCAGAGTCGGTGACAAGGTTCAGGCGGAAGTCAAAGGTCTGTAAAAACCAGATGACTATGGTCGCAACGAAAATCACCGTAAATGCCCGGGAGAGAAAGTCCTTTGCCTTGTCCCACAGCAAAAACGCCACGTTTTTAGCTCCGGGGAGCCTGTAGTTGGGAAGCTCCATAACGAAGGGGACGGCCTCGCCCTTAAAGGCGATGCTCTTTGAAATAAGGGCGACAAGAATTGCCACGGCGATCCCGCCGAAATACAGCCCCACCATCACAAGGGCGGAATATTTGGGGAAGAAGAGCTCCGCAAAGAAAACGTAGATGGGGAGCTTTGCGGTACAGCTCATAAAGGGGGTGAGGACTATGGTCATTTTCCTGTCCCTGTCCGAGGGCAGGGTGCGGCTGGCCATAACGCCGGGAACGGTACACCCAAAGCCGATCAGCATGGGCACGATGCTTCTGCCGGAAAGACCTATCTTTCGCAGAAGCTTATCCATAACGAAGGCAACGCGAGCCATATAGCCGCTGTCCTCAAGCAACGAGAGGAAGAAGAACAGGGTAATTATAATGGGGATAAAGCTGAGCACGCTTCCCACGCCGTTGAAAATGCCGTCTATAACAAGGCTGTGGAGCGAGGCGTTCACCTCCCAGGAGGTGAGGGCGGCGTCCACGATATCGGTGAGCTTGCCGATGCCAAGCTCCAGAAGGCTCTGAAGTCCGGCGCCGATGACGTTGAAGGTGAGGAAGAACACAAGGGCCATGATTCCGATAAAGGCGGGGATGGCGGTGAACTTTCCGGTGAGGAATTTGTCGATCTTCCGGCTGCGGCTGTGTTCACGGCTCTCTTTGGGGCGGACGACTGTCTCGGCGCAGAGCTTTGCGATAAAGCCAAAGCGCATATCTGCAATTGCGGCGGCACGGTCCAGCCCGCGCTCGGCTTCCATCTGGGTGATAATGTGCTCAACGGTCTCTTTTTCGTTTTCGGAAAGACTCAAAGCCTCGGTGACGAGGTGGTCGCCCTCCACAAGCTTTGAGGCGGCAAACCTTACGGGAATGCCGGCGGCAAGGGCGTGGTCCTCGATGAGGTGCATAATGCTGTGCAGACAGCGGTGAACGGCGCCGCCGTGGGCGTCCTTGTCGCAAAAGTCCTTTCTGCCGGGGCGTTCGCGGTATTTTGCAACGTGGACAGCATGGCGCACCAGCTCGTCAACGCCCTGGTTTTTTGCGGCGGAGATGGGAACCACGGGAATGCCCAGCAGGTCTTCCATTTCGTTTATGCGAACAACACCGCCGTTTCCCCGAACCTCGTCCATCATGTTCAGGGCGAGAACCACAGGAACGTCCAGCTCCATGAGCTGGAGGGTGAGATAAAGGCTTCGCTCAATACAGGTGGCGTCCGCAATATTGATTATGCCCGTGGGCTTTTCCTCAAGAATAAACCTGCGGGATACAACCTCTTCTCCGGAATAGGGGGAGAGGGAATAGATGCCGGGCAGGTCGGTGACGAGTGTGCCGGGGTGGCCCTTTATCTCGCCGCTCTTGCCCTCGACGGTAACGCCGGGGAAATTGCCCACGTGCTGGTTCGAGCCCGTGAGCTGGTTGAAAAGGGTGGTCTTTCCGCAGTTCTGGTTGCCGGCAAGGGCGAAGGTGAGCTTTTCGCTCTCGGGAAGGGGAGCACCGTCGGCCTCGGTGTGGTATTTGCCCTCTTCCCCAAGTCCGGGGTGGGAACGTCCGGGACTGCGGAGGGCGGTGTTTCCCTTCGTATCGGAGCGGGTGGGGATCGGTGAAACGTCGATATTTGCCGCATCCTCAAGGCGAAGCGTCAGCTCATAGCCGTGGAGCCGAAGCTCCATGGGGTCGCCCATGGGCGCGTATTTGATAAGAGTCACCTCGGTGCCGGGGATAACGCCCATGTCCAGAAAATGCTGTCTGTGGGCACCCTCACCGCCAACACGGGTCACAACTCCGGACGAGCCGGGGGTAAGGTCTTTCAGTGTCATTGATGTCTCCTTTGGGTTAGCATAGGGTAACGGGTCCTTGCGGACATAATTTTACACAATTACGGTCTGTTTGTAAATAGGTATGAGCAACTTTTTTTCTTTACAGCCAAAGACTTTTTGTGGTATAATGGCTTTGGGAAAACAGTGGGTTTTTCAGGGGGTGTTATCTGTGGAATTTTTTACCTCAGCATCAGAGAAAAGACCGGTCAGACTTAGCGCGGCGACCCGGCAGTTTGCCTGGGACTCCCTCCACGGAAAATACGGCGACGAGGCAGAGCGGAATTTTGCCGTTGAAATGGATTTTCTCCCGGAATTCGAGACCATGTCCGGGCTCGACCGCTACGACGCGGCGATTCGGGCCATTGCCCAAAGAGCTCCCCTTCGCATCTGTCCGGCGGAGCGGGTGTGCGGAGCGGCAACGCTCAGCCTTGCCATAGGCCACAGGGTTCCGGTCACCTTCCGGGGAAAGGATGAGCTTGCCGGTGTGAGCCATCTCACCCTGAATTTTGAGCGCCTGCTCAAAGATGGGCTGGAAGGCTACCGTGAGCGGATACTTGCAAAAATGCAGACGGAGCTGACAGACGAACAGCTTCGCTTTGAGCAGAGCCTGCTGAACGCGGTGGACTCCTTTGTTATCTGGCACGGAAGATATCTTGACCTTGCCCGAAGGGAATCAGCCCAGCTTTGCGCTCTGCTGGAAAGAGTTCCCCTTCACCCTGCCCGGAGCTTTCACGAGGCCGTGCAGACGGTGTGGATGGAGTTTGCCTTTGCAAGGCTTTGCGGCATCTGGCCGGGTATCGGCCGTCTGGACGTTTTGCTGGGAGAATATCTGGAGCGGGATCTTGAGTCCGGAGCACTCACCCTGGACGAAGCGAGAGAGATTCTGGCATCCCTGTTTATAAAGGGCTGTGAGTGGATCAGAAGCCAGCCTCCCACAGGCTCCGGAGATGCACAGCACTATCAGAATATCGTTCTCGGCGGCGTAGACGGGACCGGACGGGAGGTGACCAACGAGGTCACCTATCTGGTGCTGGACATCGTTGAGGAGCTTGCCATATCCGATTTTCCCATAACCGTCCGTGTGAATGAAAACACCCCCCAAAAGCTCATCCGCCGTATGTCCCAGGTCATCCGCCACGGCGGCGGTATCGTTGCGGTGTACAACGAGGGGCTTATCTTAAAAGCCCTTGAAAGAAACGGCTACACTCAGAAAGAGGCCGCGCGCTTTGCAAACGACGGCTGCTGGGAGGTTCAGATACCGGGCTGTACGGACTTTTCATATATCCCCTTCGACGGGCTTGCGGTCTTTGAAAAGGCGATCGGCCTTGACAAAGAGGATTTTTCGGGCTTTGAAAACGAGGACGGGCTTTTTGCCGCATTTTTGTCCGCGCTCGAGGAGAAGGTTCGCGAGATCTACCGGAACAACGTTGAAGCCGCCTTTTACTTCGACGGAGAGCGCTGGCGGGGCAGATGGGGCTGTGAATGCTCCGTGGTGGCGCTTTTTGAGGACGATTGCATAGACCGCGCCGCGGGCTATTACGACCTTGGCACCAGATACACCCTCCGCTCGCCCCATATCGGCGGCGCGGCAGACATTGCAAATTCCATTCTCGCCATACGCCGGCTGGTCTTTGAAGAGAAAAAGGTCAGCTTTGAGGAGCTGCGGCAGATAATTAAGAACAACTGGTCCGGTGCGGAGGAGCTGAGGCTCATGGCAAGGAACGGCATTGAATATTACGGCAACGACTCCGACGAGGCAGACGCCATCATGGCGCGTGTGCTCAACGGTTTTGCGGATACCGTGGAAAAGATCGCCCGGGAGCATTCTGACTGCCCCGTGAGGTTCATTCCGGGGGTGAGCACCTTTGGCCGCCAGATAGAGTGGCGCTACGTTCGCCATGCAACGGCCTTTGGCTACCGGGCGGGAGAGATACTCTCCGGCAACGCGTCCCCCACCCCGGGCACGGATGCGGCGGGGCTTACCGCCGTGATACGCTCCCACTGCAAGGCGGATCTCGTGCGCCAGACCAGCGGAGCCGCGCTGGACATACGCATCGCCGGAAGCACCCTCTCCGGGGAGCAGGGTATTGCGGGGCTCTCCGGGCTGATCATGGCCTTCGTCCGGCTGGGAGGCTTTTTCCTTCAGGCAGACACGGTAAGCGCCGAAACTCTCCGCGCCGCCGCGGCCGACCCCGAAAGCTACAAGACCCTTTCCGTCCGGGTTTCCGGCTGGAACGCGAGATTTGTTACGCTGAACCGGGAATGGCAGGAAATGATCATCCGCCGCACGGAGCAGGGTGCGTAAAAAACAAAGAATAAGCTAAAATCGCCAAATCCCAACCTGTAAAAAAGGTGAGATTTGGCGATTCGTTTTGTCTTTTTTGTGGTATAATATCCGGCGGTGCGCGTGTTGACCGCGGCGCCGTTTTTCGGGGAAAGGGGACGTGTGAAAAAAGAAGATGAGGACCTGCTTTGGTTTTTTGAAAAAGAATACGGTAATGGTGATCGCCATGGTGGCGGCGGCCGTGACCTGTATTTTTGTTCCCGTTGACAAAGAGTATATAAACTATTTTGACTTCAAGACTCTGGCCTGTCTTTTCTGCGTGCTGGCTGTGGTCTGCGCGTTGAAGAACATAAACTTCTTCTATATGCTCGCCAGAAGCGTTGTGCGCTATTTCAAAAACACGAGGCTCTGCATTCTTGCTCTTCTGTACATAACCTTTATCGGCTCAATGCTGATCGCAAACGACATGGCCCTGCTTACGTTTTTGCCCCTTGGCTATTTCGTGCTCACCTCCACCAACAAGCGCCGCTACATGGCCTTTACCTTTATAATGCAGAACATCGCCGCCAACCTGGGCGGAATGCTCACTCCCTTTGGCAATCCCCAGAACCTCTACCTCTACACCAGGTTCGAGATACCGAACCTTGAGTTTATGAAGATAATGGCGCCTCCCTTTATCCTCTCCGTTTTGCTTATGACGGTCTGCTGTCTGTTTATAAAGCCCGAGCCAATGGAGATCGAGGGCGAGCCCATCTGCGTTCCCCCGGGACGCACCGTGCTCTATCTTGCGCTCTTTGCCCTCTCCATCGCCATCGTCTTCCGGGGAATTCCCTATTGGGTCGGTCTTATCGTTATCCCCGTCGTTTTGCTCTTCGTGGATTACCGCGCGCTTCTCATGGTGGACTACCCCCTGCTTCTCACCTTTGTGTTCTTTTTCATCTTTTCCGGCAACATGGCCCGCATTCCGGCGGTGCAGAACGTGCTTTCATCCCTGCTTGACAGAAGCGTTCTGCTTTTCAGCATAATCTCCTGCCAGATGATAAGCAACGTTCCCTCTGCCATACTGCTCTCCCAGTTTACGGAAAACTACAGCCAGCTTCTGCTTGGCGTTAACATTGGCGGCGTCGGCACCCTTATCGCCAGCCTTGCCAGCCTTATCACCTTCCGGGAATACCAGAAAGACGAACCCGGCCACACCCTTGGGTATATCGGCAAGTTCTCTGCCCTGAACTTCGGCTTCCTGGGCGCCCTCACCGGCCTTGAGCTGGTGCTGAATCTGTTTTAGCTTCATATACGGGACGGATGAGACCATCCGTCCCTTTTTTGTTAGGGGGCGAACCGGGATGATACGCGGGAGCCCTCTCAGTCTCGCTCCGCGAGCCAGCTCCCCCGAAAGGGGGAGCCAAGGGGGGGCATACTTTTATACATAGCACCATTCTGACCTTTACAGGCACAATCTCAAGGCTCCTCCTTCGGGGGAGCTGTCAGCGAAGCTGACTGAGGGAGTACCCGCTTTCGATGTTGTAACAAACTGATCTGACGGGATATAGCGGCAAGACCGGCGAACGCAGTTTACCCGTAGGGCAGTAGCAAGCCTCAGCCCTGCGTATCTCCCGGGCGAAAAATCCCGTCAGGGGCGAATATGGTTCAAAGAAGAGGTTATTGTATTTGTGTCAGGAAAGGAGTAAACTGTGTTTGCAACCGAAGAGAGTGTCGGCCGACCTGCCGGAGGTTAAAAACTATAACAGGAGAAAAAATATGAACGTCTATTTTGGAGAAAACCTTCGTCGCCTTCGCATGGAGCGGGGGATGACCCAGGAAGGCCTGGGTGACCATCTTGGTATCTCATTTCAGTCGGTCAGCAAATGGGAACGGGGAGAGACCCTGCCGGACATTGAAATGCTTTCCTGCATTGCGGCATTTTTTGATGTCACAACAGATTCACTTATCGGAATGGAGCGTCACCTACGCGAAAAGGAAGTAAACCAAGCTATAGGCCGATATTCCGATCTCTGGTCAAAGGGTGATTACTGCGGAGCCTTTGATGTGATGAAGTCTGCCGTTACGCGCTTTCCGGGAGAGTACGCCCTTTGGGTGAGATATCTCAATGTTATGTGCTGGATAGGCAGAAGTGATGCAGATAAAGCAACTAAATTCAAACCCGAAGCAGATGCGGTATATTCCAGAATTGCCGACTACTGCACTGAAGACAATGTTCGTATTTGGGCAAAAACGATTATGTGCAGGTACTACAGATTTCTTTGTGATAGAAATCTCGGTGTGACTGAAGAGAAAGTTTACGAGATGCTTTCCGGATTGCCTCTGATGCAGAACTGCCGGGATTATCTGGGGGTAACTCTGCTTTCCGGGGTGGCGAAGTCCGAACAGCGGAAAAAGACGGTTGCAGAGCTTGGGTATTTGCTATCTGCGGTGGCAACGGGATATGATAAACCCGGCGAGTTGGAGTGCGCTATTGCTACCCTTGAAGCACTTTTCCCAGAGGGCGATTTTGGAAAGGCGACGGTGAATGTTGCCTTGCTCTATGCCAATCTTTGCAGAGCATACAAAACGATGGGGCGCCGCGAGGAAGCCTCGGTAGCGTATGAAAAGGCATTGGGCATTGCATCTGCCTTTGACGGAGTCTGTGAGCTTGAGCATAGTTCACCACTTGTCAGAGAACTTTCTGTTAGCAAAAATTCCGTACCTATGGCACAGGCGGGATCTCTTGTGAACCGCGTGAAGACCTGCGCGGAGAAATAGTTGGCAAAAAATGGACGGATGAGAGCATCCGTCCATTTTTTGTTAGGGGGCGAATGAATATTGATTCGTAGGGACGCCCCTCCCGGGGCATCCGAAAAAAGGTTTGCCTTCGGTACAATATCTCAACCGGGACGAGACGTGCTGACGGAATCCCCCCTACCCCTCACCCGGCAAGGGGGGCTTTTTGTTGCGGTTGGATTTGGAGAAGCGTAAAAACGGTAGGGGTGAAGGCGAAAATCGCCCCTATGCGTATGCTGTGAAGGGAAAAGTGGGATGATACGCGGGAGCCCTCTCAGTCTCGCTCCGCGAGCCAGCTCCCCCGAAAGGGGGAGCCAAGGGGGGTGTACTTTTATACATAGCACCATCTGACCTTTACAGGCACAATCTCAAGGCTCCTCCTCCGGGGGAGCTGTCAGCGAAGCTGACTGAGGGAGTACCCGCTTTCGATGTTGTAACAAACTGATCCGGCGGGATAACGCTGTTCGGGATGCAGGAAAAAGTTTTTCTTGCATAGACCGGGTCCATCTGTTATAATCAAAACGTGATCCAAAACTTAACGGAGGAACGGTTTGCTATGACGGAAGAACGGAAAGATCTTATTTCAAACGCAAGGGAATACCGCGAGCTGATGCTTTCGGACCCCTATCGCCCGACCTATCATTTTGCAATACCCGATGACGACGGACGTCCCGGCGACCCCAACGGCGCCTTTTACGCCGACGGCAGATACCACCTTATGTATCTCTACCGCCGCCGCTCAACAAACGCCTTCCACTGGGGACATATCTCGTCCCGTGACCTTGTGCACTGGCGCTCCCACCCCGACGCCATCGGCGCTCTCGAGGGGGACGAGGGCTGTTTTTCCGGCGGCGCATTTGTAGACGACGACGGCACGGCTTACCTCAGCTTCTGGAAATTCCCCTCCAAAAACGGCAAGGACAAGGGCGGCATAGCCCTTGCAAAGTCCCGTCCGCCCTACGACGTTTGGGAGCGCGATCTTCCCCTTGTGCTTGAGACCGGAGACACCCCCTGGGGCACGGCGGTGCTTGACGGGGAAAAGCTCGGGTGCGCCGACCCCAGCAATATGTGGAAAAAAGACGGCAAATATTATCTTCAGCTGGGCTCCCTCTGCGCCATGCAGGCCTGGGGAGCGGAAGATGAAAACTACCGGGGAGACTGGACGGAGCTTTTCTGCTCCGAGGATATGCAAAAGTGGACCTATCTCGGCCGGTTCTATCAGCGGAAAAAGGACAATTCCTGGACCGACGAGACCGAGGACGATATGTGCCCCTCCTTCCTGCCCCTGCCCAAAAAGCGCACCGGCGGCGAGGCGTCCGGCAAATACCTTCAGCTCTTCATCGCCCACAACAAGGGCACCCAGTATTATATCGGCGACTACCGGGACGACAGGTTCTTCCCCGAGATCCACGGCCGCATGAGCTGGGTCGACAACACCTATTTCGCGCCGGAAGCTCTGATCGACGCCAACGGACGGCAGATAATGTGGGCGTGGCTGCTGGATAACCCCGAGGGCGACGATTTCGACCGTTTTTCGTGGAGCGGAGTGTTCTCCTTCCCCCGGGAACTCTGGCTTGGTGATGACGGTACTCTTCGCATGGCTCCGGCAAGAGAGCTTGACAGCCTCTGCTACAACCCTCAGATATTTGAGGAGACGAAGCTCTCCGGCGAGAAAAAGCTCAATGTGAAAAACGGCGAGGCCTTCAGAATGAGCTTCTTTGCCGACGTTACCCACAAGGCAGGCGTTATGCTTAAACAGAGCGCCGACGGAAAAGAGTACGTCTGCATCTACATGGACAAAGCGGCGGGCAAGCTGGTCTTCGACAGCCGCACCTGTACCCACGACGGCCGTCCCGCCCTTGAGGAAGCCCCCTTTGTACTCGCAGAGGGCGAAAAGGCGAAGTTCGATATCTTTGTGGACAAGTCCGTGGTCGAGGTCTACGTAAACGACCGCCAGGCCATCTGCCGCAGAGTGTTCTCTTCCGACCCGAAAAATTCCACGGCCGTTTCCCTCTGGGCCCAGGGCGAAGCGGAGTTTTCCTACGTCTCCGCCTGGGAAGTTGACTCGGCAAATATGTATTGACAGAACAAATCCCCCCAAATTCCCGAAAGGAATTTGGGGGGATTATTTTTGCGCTAAAGTCAGCGAAGAGAATTGAACGTTTGCCGTAAGGCAAGTTTCCGTCCCTTTTGACGGAAACAGTTCAATTCAGATGTGAAAAACCGCGGGTTTTTCACATTAGCCTTATGCAAAACACTTGCGAAGAGAATTGAACGTTTGCCGCAAGGCAAGTTTCCGTCCCTTCTGACGGAAACAGTTCAATTCAGATGTGAAAAACCGCGGGTTTTTCACATTAGCCTTATGCAAAGCACTTGCGAAGAGAATTGAACGTTTGCCGCAAGGCAAGTTTCCGTCCCTTCTGACGGAAACAGTTCAATTCAGATGTGAAAAACCGAGGGTTTTTCACATTAGCATGAGCTGGTTCTTAACCTCAACACCTGCGGCGGTGAGCTTTTCGACGGTGTCGAGAAGCTTTTCCTCGGCCATTTCGGCGGTGATAAAGGCGCCGTCGAAGATGGAAACGGAGCTGCAGGGGATGACCTCGATCTCTCCGAAGAGCTTTTCTGCGGCGGCATAGGCGGCGTCTGTGTTGCCGTTGACCCGAACCATGTAGCGGTGGGCAACCTTGCGGCAGTCGGAGACGATGCTGTCCCCGGCGGTCCATTCAATGCGGCGGTCATCTCCGCAGGTGCGGAGAGTGTCGATAACGTCGGCAACCACGGCGCTGGCGGTGGGCAGCTTGCCGGCACCCCGGCCGTAGAACATGCAGTCGTCAACGGAGTCGCCGTGGACCATGACCCCGTTAAACACACCGTCGATGGTGGAGAGGGGGCAGGAGGTGGGAATGAGGAAGGGGGAAACGGAGATATAGATCTTTCCGTTTTCCAGCTTTTTCGCTCTGCCCAAAAGCTTTATGCGGCAATCCTTTGCGGCGGCAAAGGCGATGTCCTCAGGGGCGATATTGGTGATGCCCTCGATCTTTACTTCCTCGGGGAGCACCTGGGTGCCAAAGGCAAGGGATGCCAGAATGCAGATCTTTCTGCAGGCGTCGTGGCCCAGAATGTCTGCGGCGGGGTCGGCTTCGGCGTAGCCCAGAGCCTGAGCCTCCTTCAGAGCGGCGTCGAAGGAGAGGGAGGCGGTGATCATTCTGGTGAGGATATAGTTCGTTGTGCCGTTAAGAATGCCGCAGATCTCGGTGATCTCGTTTGCGGCAAGGCACTGGCTCATGGGGCGGATGACGGGAATGCCGCCGCCAACACTTGCCTCGAACATATAGCGCACGTTGTTTGCCTTCGCCAGCTCAAAAAGCTCTACCGCGTGGTAGGCAACGAGCTCCTTGTTTGAGGTGACGACGTTCTTTCCTGCGGCAAGGGCGCGGCGGGTGAACTCGTAGGCGACGCGCCTGCCGCCGATGGCCTCGACGACGGTCTCGACCTCGGGGTCGTTTTCAACAACGGAGAAATCCTTTACGATCTTATCCCCGTAGGGGTCATTTTCAAAATCCCGGATATCGACGATATATTTAACGTAAACAGGCTTGCCTGTTTTTTTCTGAAGCATTTCACGGTGCGTTTCGATGATCTCGACAACGCCGCTTCCAACCGTTCCGTATCCAACTACTGCAACTGCGGCCATGGGTGTGTGGTCCCCCTGTTTCGTTTATGTGTAACAGCGATATTTTACCACATTACGACAGAAATAACAATACGGGAAGCTGGAATAAAATTCAAAAAATATCTATAAATTTTCGTCAATATGCGGTATAATTAGTATACGGGTTTTTCACCGCCCGGGAGAGGAGAAGTATCAGTGGAAAAAAAGTCTCTTGAAAAGCTTGCACGGCCTCTGTTGATAATCGTGTATATCCTTTTGGGCGTGCTGGCCTTTCATTTGTTTGTAAAATATCTGTTCATGTGGTTTTTGCCCTTCATCATCGGCTTTGCCGTGTCCCGGCTTGCCCTGCCGCTGTGCCGGTGGGCGAAGAAAAAGCTGAAGATGAAAAACGGCATCGCCTCGGCACTTTCTGCGGTGCTTATGATGATCGCCGTGCTTGCCGTTGTGGCCGCCGCGGGCTACGGCATAAGCCTTTGGGTCGTGCCCTATATCCGCCGTGTGGCAACCACCCTTTCCGGCACAATGGAACAGCTCACCTCCACCTGGGCAAGCCTTATCGTCTGGCTGGACAATATCCTGCCTGCCGACCTTTCAAAGACCGTTCAGAACGCGATTTTCGACCTTCCAAAGAATTTCGACTTCATGGGCACGGTGGTCTCGCCAATGATAAGTGCCGCAGGCTCTTTGCCTTTGATCATATTCTCCTGCGTTGTTGCCCCTCTTTCGGCATTCTTCTTCACAAAATACGATCCCCAGATCGCAGGCATCATCAAAGCCACCCTTCCCGAAAAGCTCCACGAGGCCGTCACACGGACGTATCACAACCTTTTCTCAAAGCTCGGAAGCTGGCTTAAGGCCCAGTGTATTCTCTGCGGCATCGACTTTGCCCTTATCTTCACGGGGCTTTTGATAACCGGCGTGAACAACGCCTTTATGGCCGCCGTGCTTATCTTCTGCGTGGACTTTCTGCCGGTGCTGGGCTCCGGTCTGGTGCTTATTCCCTGGGCGCTCATTGCTCTTCTCATGGGGAATTACCGTGTTGCCATCGGAGTTGCAATTGTGTACATCGTCGTGCTCGTCGTCCGCAACATGCTTGAGTCCCACGTTCTGGGCGCTCAGATAAACATGAACCCCTTCGTCACTCTGCTCAGCATTTACGCCGGCTACCGCCTCTACGGCGTGCTGGGAATGCTGATGATCCCCCTGCTTGCCATCACCGTTGTCCAGCTGAACGACTGGGGCTATATCCGCCTGTGGCGCCATCCGGAGGAGGATGAAGCCTCGTCTCCGCCGGAGAAGAAGAGCCGGCTGAAGGCAAAAATTCTCAACCGCGGCGTTCTGGGAAAAATGTTGGGTGAAAAACCCGCTGAAAACGAAGAAAAGACCGATCGTGACGAAAACTCCGTAAATCCCGAAAAATAGCGGCTCAAGCTCAAAATAAGGTTTTCCCAAAACCGGACTCCACTAAGAGTAGAGTCCGGTTTTTTCACTCTATTTTCCGGCATCTCACCGGTGGAGAGCCTGAAGATGCGGGTAGGTTTACTTTTTGGTGCTTTCGGGGTATACTGTTTTTGCGGCCGGGAGAGACCCCGCCGGATCAATTACCACGGAGCGAAGAAAAACAATGAGTACGATCTATCTTTTCGGCGATTCGGTCATGAAGGGCGTGACCTATTCTGCCGAGAACAATTCATATTCCATCCACAAAAGAAATCTGGAGCTCTCCGGCGGAGATACCCTTGTGAACCGCTCGGTCTTCGGCGCAACTGCGGGCAAGGTGCTCTCCGAGCTTGAGCGCCGCCTGCCCGAAGATAGCCGGGGGGACACGGTGGTGCTCTCCTTTGGAGGCAACGACTCCGACCACGACTGGGCGGAGGTCTCTGCCCATCCCGAGGCTGTCCACGGTCCAAAGACTCCCTCCGGGGAATTCGAAAGGCTTTTCACCCGGTGCGTTGAGCTTGTGCGGAGCAGGGGAGCCGACGTTATAGCCTCCAGCCTTATCCCCATTGATGCGGAAAAATACATGGACCGCATTTCCCGGGGGCTTTCCAGAGAGAACATCCTCGCCTGGCTTGGCAGCGAAAGTATGCTCTACCGCTGGCACGAGCACTACGACAGGCTGGTGAGAAACCTTGCGTCAGGCCTTAACGTGCCCCTTGTGGACCTGCGCGAGCCCTTTCTGGTGTCCCACGAGTTTGGTGGTCTGCTCTCTGCGGACGGGATCCACCCCACGGAGATGGGGCATTGCATGATCGACTCGACCCTCTCCTGCGCGCTGGGCGCCTGAAAAGGAAAGCCCTGCGGAAAAAATTCATCTCTTTTCCCTTGACAGCGGGCCGGAATGGTTATATCATAATAGCAGTTATATTTATATTAAGGAACGTGATATTATGAAAAAGCTTTTCAGGATCCTTGCCCTCGTCATGAGCGTTGCCCTCTGTCTTGGCTGTCTTTCCGCCTGCGGCGGCTCAAAGCAGCTTTCCGGCCTTTGGGAGGTTGAGATGGAGATCAAGGACTACGGCATTATCCGCATGCAGCTGGACGCCGACGCGGCGCCCATCACCGTTACCAACTTCGTAAACCTTGTTGAAGACGGGTTCTACGACGGGCTCACCATCCACAGAGTATACTCCGGCTTCGTCATTCAGGGCGGCGACCCCAGAGGTGACGGCACCGGCGGCTCCGGCAAGACCATAAAGGGCGAGTTTTACGCCAACGGCGTTTCCAACAACCTGCCCCACACCCGCGGCGCAGTGTCCATGGCAAGACTCGGCAACAACTACAACAGCGCCACTTCCCAGTTCTTCATCGTCCACCAGGACTCCGCCCAGGCCTCTCTTGACGGTCTTTACGCCTGCTTTGGCTACGTTACCGAGGGCATGGACGTCGTAGACGCCATCTGCCGCAAGACCCCCGTTCTGGACGCCAACGGAAGCGTTGCCCCCGAGGACCAGCCCGTTATCGTCTACGCGAAGGTAGTTCACTGACCCTTTTTTGAGGATCTGACCTGTAAAATAAAAAAAACGTCAGCCGTGCATTTTTTTTCGGGCATGGCTGACGTTTTTTGCGTGTGAGAAATCGGTCAATATACGCTTACGACGGGTTCTGTGGGCTCTTTTGCGGGAAGAACGGAGGTCACCTTTACGGAAATACCGCCGTTGGCCTCGTCGTTGGTGTCCAGAACCCCTGTTACGGAGTACCAGCCGGGCAGGCGAAGTCCCTCAACGTCGGAATACTTGCAGGGCATCCAGGCAAACTGGATATCGTCCGCGCAGCAGGCCATAACGTGACGCCCGGCCATGAACAGGTCGGGGGGACACTCCTCGTCGGTTCCGCACCAGGCGAGGAATTTCACGGTCTTTCCCTCGTATTTGTCCAGGTCGTCGTACATATCCGCAAACCATATGGCGTAGTCCCGGTCGGCGATCTCAATGACCTCGGCGTTAACGTCGAAGGGCAGGGGATCCACGATATCGTCCTGGCTGACCTTGCCGTCGGTAAAGCGGTAATAGATGTCCGCCTGGCGGTTTACGCCGCGCACGGCCTTGTGGTAGGGCAGAACGTCGCCCTCTGCGGGCACGCGGTTGAACACGACCACGGAGGATGAGGTGTGCATTTCGTAAACGAGGTTGCGCATATTTGCGTTGTAGGTCTTGAAGGTGGGGGTGTCGAAAACGGAGATGCTCTGGAAAACGTACCAGTTTTCGGGCAGAGCCATTGCAAGGGGCTTGAGGGTCCACATTGCGTTGTACTCAATGGCGATGCGCTGGGCTCCGGTCTCACGCTCCAGGGCGGTGAGTCTTTCGGGAGTGAGCTCTTCAACGGAGTCTATGGTGCGGACCTCGATCTGCTTTTTGCGGAGAGCTTCAATATCGTATTCGATCTCCCCCTCCTCGCACACCAAAAGCAAAAAGCGCTTGCCCTGGGTGAACTTGGATTTGAGCATCAGGTTTGAGATATAGGTGGTCTTTCCGGCGTCCAGAAAGCCCATAAAGAGGTATACGGGCAGCTCCATTTTTGAAAGCTTTCCTCCTTATATATATTTATGCGAGAAAGATCTCGCGGACGGATTTTTCGTCTATGCCGGAGCCGATAACGCAGATGCGGCCGGTGATGTCGGCGCTGCCCCTGCGGATATTGCGCTCGCCGGGAACGTAGTCGAAATGGAACCAGCTTCCGTCCGCCCCTGCAACAATGCCCTTGGCGCGGAGAACCACTCCGCAGACACCCTCGTCGAAGAAGGCGAGAATGCTGTCCAGCTCGGTCTCGGTATAACGTCTGCCGGTCTCTATGCCGCAGCTGGTGAAGACCTCGTCTGCATGATGGCCGTGATCACCGTGAGCGTGACTGCCGTGAGCGTGACAGTGGTGGCCATGGTGTTCCTGGTTCTGCTCACGGCTGTGTTCACCGTGAGCGTGACAGTGGTGCTCATGGTGTTCCTGGTTCTGCTCACGGCTGTGTTCATGACAATGGTCATGAACACCGGAGTGCTCCTCATGGTCATGAACACCCGAGTGCCCCTCATGGTCGTGAGCGTGATGATGCTCGTGTTCATGCTCATGGTCGTGGTCATGGTCATGGTCATGGTCATGGCAGCCGCAATCGCAGTGTTCGTCATGATGGTGATGTTCGTGGTCATGGCATCCGCAGTCACAGTCTTCGTCGTGATGGTGCTCCTCATGGTCGTGATCATGACAGCCGCAATCGCAATGCTCACCGTGAGCGTGATGATGGTGGCCATGGTTTTCCTGGTCCTGCTCACGGCCGTGTTCATGACAGTGGTCATGAACACCCGAGTGCTCCTCATGCTCATCGTGATGGTGATGATGGTGGGCTTCGGCGTTGAAGCGTTCAAGGGCTTCGGCAAGGGTGTTTTTGTTTTCAATGGCGTCTCTGAGCTGGTCGCCGGAGAGCTGATCCCAGGGGGTCGTGACAAGGGTTGCGCCGGGGTTGTGCTGGCGGATGAGCTCAACACAGCGGCTAAGCTTTGCTTCGTCCAGACTGTCGGTACGGCTGAGAACAACGGTGCCCGCGTTTTCAAGCTGGTCAAGGAAGAACTCGCCGAAGTTCTTGATGTAGATGCGGCATTTGTTTGCGTCCACAACGGCAACCAGCGAGCCGATCTCCGCTCTCTCGCCGCAGGCGTTTTCGGCGGCGCGAACAACGTCGCTGAGCTTGCCAACGCCGGAGGGCTCGATGAATATCCTGTCGGGAGAAAACTCGTCCAGAACCTTTTCAAGAGCCTTGCCAAAATCGCCCACGAGGCTGCAGCAGATACAGCCGGAGTTCATTTCGGTTATCTCGATGCCGGCTTCTTTCAGAAAACCGCCGTCAATGCCGATCTCGCCGAACTCGTTTTCAATGAGAACGAGCTTCTCTCCGGCGTAGGCCTCTTTGATGAGCTTTTTTATAAGTGTTGTCTTTCCCGCGCCGAGAAAGCCGGAAAATATGTCTATCTTTGTCATTTGGTTTCACCTGCTTACAGTTTTGTTTCCAACATTATATTATATCACCGCCGCCTCAAAAGGTCAAGCCGTCCCCGTCTTGGCAAAGGAGTGCTTTTGCTGCGTTTTTTGCCGTTTCGTCGCAGAGCCGTATTATCGCCTGTTTTTTGTCCCGGGCCATGGGGCGGAAGTTTTCCTGGGTGAAGGGGAGTTCTCTTCTCTTTGCCGCGGCAGAGACAAGCTCCAGCATGAGAGAGTTGCCCGTCTCCCGTGCCTTTTGGGCTATAAGCTCAAGCTCCGGAGGCAAAAGACCAAGGTCTGCGCCCTCTTCGGGAGCAAAACCTGCCTCCGGGGGCGCAAAGCCCTTTCCGTCGGAGGTGATAAACAGGTCGTGGTCCCCGGGGGTGAGAAGCTCTGCGGGGACGGAGATATGCCCTTCCCCGTCTGCCGTAAAGGTGTGTACGCCGTCGAGATATGCAACGGGGGTCTCCGCTCCCGTTCTTCCCCGCAAAAAGAGCCTTGCCCCGCCGAAGAACAGGGGGTCTTTCTGCCTGTAGACGGAAATATCCCGGGGGAGATTCAGCATCAGCTCAAGCCTGTCGGCGTAGGCTCTGGGGGAGAACAGACCCCGGAGAAGACAGGTCACCGGGGCGAAATTGTCTATCATCACCGAAACGGGACGGCCGATAACGCTGTGATCCTCGTTTTCCTGCTGCCACATGTTCGAGCTGTTAACGCCCCATTGGGAGAGGGGAGCGTCCTGGCGGTAGTCCAGCGCCCATTTCATGTATTCTCCGGCGGCGGTAAACGCGGTTTCGGCTCTGCCGTTTTCAAGACAGGCGATAATGTTTCGCCCTTCCACAGTCGCCCAACAGCCGCCGTCCACCCAGTTTCCTCCCCGGTGAAGATATTCATCCCGGCTTTCCTCGGGCAGCAGCACGTGGAAGGCCGCGTCGTCAAGGGCGGGGTAGTTACAGCACAGCACTCCCGCGGTGCGTATTCCCGGAACGGAATCCAGCTTGTCCATGATGCTTTCCCGGACTTCCCTGCCCACTGCCCTGTGGGCAACGGCGTCCACGTTGGCAGAGCCCTCCAGATAGCCGTGCTTTTCCGCGCCGTAAAGCCCGTGGGGCGTACCGTCTTTGTCCATGCTTTTAAGAAAATACCCCTCGCCGGTGAGCAAAAGGGGAAGAGCCTCCCTTGTCTTCCTCGCCCGGTCAAGGCACAGCTTTTCAAGCTCCGCCTCGCCTGCAAGAGCGGCGACCTCGGCAAACCGCTCTTCGGCGGCAAGTGTGGTGACAGCAAGGCCGGTGAGGTACGATCTGTCAGGATCCCCGTTTTCGTCCAGAACGGAGCCGAAGCTGGGGGCGAGGAGATTTGAAGAGGCGCCCGTTAAATACAGGCCGTTTTCCGCTCTTCGGGATTCGATATGCTCCATGGAGCGGACCATGAGGGGAATGTATTTCCGCATATTTTCAATATCCCGCTCAAAAAGCAAAAGCTCGCATTCCAGCAGTATCCCGCAGGCGGTTGCCTCGAAAAACCAGTCGTATTTTTCAAAGGGGCCGTCGCCCTGGCGGTAGACTATGCCTTTGTCAAGCACGCAGTCCCCAAGGGATCCGTCGGGGGCGGCGAAATTGAGACATGTCTGGTCGGGGTCGGGTACTCCGCTGTCGGTGCCGATGCGCTTTCCGTCGCCCATTCTGTCCCAGAACAGGTCAAGTGAGTTCTGCAGGGTCTTGCGCCATTTTTCGTCCAGCAGGGGCGCGGCGCCCAGTACGAAGCCGTAGCTGTTCTGCATCCAGAAGCCGTTGCCCCAGATAAAGCCCTCCTTAAAGGTGTCCTTTTCCGGGTTCCATACCATCTGAATAAAGGGGAGCTCTCCGTTGGGGCGGAGCATTGCAAAGCTTTTTTCGATAAGCCGGAGCTTGTCTGCGCATCCCTTGCCGCAAACGTAACGGCCGTTGAAGCTGTTTTCTGTGTTCACGTTGTCGACCTGTCCTTTCCCGTTGCTTTGCCCCTGTTATACCATAATATATGGGTGTATTTCAAGTGGTTTATTGGAACTGCCTTAAAAAATGTGTTGACAGACGGAAAATATGCGGTTATAATATATGTAAGGTAAAATCGCAAAAGACGTTGAACCTGAGGAGTACCGGACAATGCCTCCCGTGCAGAGAGAAAAGGCCGTGGGTGTGAGCTTTTTCGTGGGCAGAGCGGTTTGGGAAGGTCGCAGGTGAGTTGACGCGGTGAAAGGATCCTTTTTGGGTCCCGTTAACGGCGGACGGGTGCTCCCGTTACAGGGCTGACGGATATCTTGCTTTTGTCCGTCTGTAAAGGTGCGCCGGCGGCCGCAGGGATGTTTGCGGCAGGCGAAGCAGGGTGGTACCGCGGAATGTATCGGTAATAAATACGTCCGTCCCTCGCAGATCGTGCGGGGGACGGTTTTTTTATGCCCCGCAGGTTAAAAATTTGAATTGGAAACAGGAGATGAGAAAATGTCTGAACGTGTTCGCGAAATAGCCGGAAGGCTCAGAGAAATGCGCGAGATCGCAGGCTTATCTGTAGAAGAGGTGGGCCAGAAGCTTACTATCACCACTGAAAAATACCGCACCATGGAGAGCGGCGACGTGGATATTCCCGTCAGCGTTCTCTGCGAGGCCGCAGAGATCTTCGGTATCTCCGTCACCGAGCTTCTCACCGGAGACCGGGCAAAGCTTAAAATGTACTCCGTGGTCAGAAAAAACAAGGGCATCGGCGTGGAACGCACCGCGGGCTACGACTATAAGTCCCTTGCCTACAGCTTTGCGGACAGAAAGGTCGAGCCTTTGCTGGTCACTCTCGATCCCGGAAAGGACATTGCCGATATCCATCCCAACGCCCATGCCGGCCACGAGTTCCACTATTGCATCGAGGGCAAAATGAATTTCTATATCGGCGGCCACACCGTTGAGATCAACGAGGGTGACTCCCTCTATTTTGACTCCGAGTATCCCCACGCCATGGTTGCCGTGGGGGATGAGCCTGTGAAGCTCGTCGTCGTGGTCATAAAGTAAAACCAAAGATAAGGACAGTTTACACCTATGTTCATTGACAGATTCTGTAAAACAGAATTCGACTCTTACGAGAGCTTTAAAAGAGATTTTAAAATAAACGTGCCGGAGAATTTTAACTTCGGCTACGACGTTGTGGATCAGCTTGCCCTTGTGCGTCCGGACAGCTACGCGTTCATCTGGTGCAACGACAGGGGCGAAGAAAAGCGCGTGACCTTTGCCGAGCTTAAGGTCATGACGGACAAGTGTGCCAATATGCTTGCCTCCCAGGGCATCGGCAGGGGAGACATTGTCATGACCCTTCTGCGCTGTGCCTGGCAGTACTGGATCGTTGCCGTTGCCGCCCACAAGCTGGGCGCCGTGCTACTTCCTGCGGTCTACCAGCTCATGACCAAGGACCTTGTCTACCGCTTCAAGGCCTCCGGCGCAAAGGCCGTTATCTGTGCGGACATCCCGGAGCTTAGAGGTCACATCCTTGAGGCCTGCGAAGCCTGCGGAGGACCTGAGCTTCGCTTTTCCATCGGCGGCGACTACGAGGGCTTTATGGATTTCGACGCCATGCTCGACTCCGCTCCCGAAGCCTTTGAGCGCCGCGTCACCGAAAACAGCGATCCCTTCCTTATATTCTTCACCTCCGGCACCGCGGGCAACCCCAAAATGGTCACCCACGATTTCCGCTATCCCCTGGGACACATTCTCACCGCCAAATTCTGGCAGGATATCCGCCCCGGCGACCTCCACTATACCCAGGCCGACACCGGCTGGGCTAAGACCTCCTGGGGTAAGATCTACGGTCAGTGGATCTGTGAGGCAACTCTCTTCCTCTACGATTGCTCCGGCCGCTTCAATCCCACGGACATCCTCTCCCTGGTTGAGAAATACAGGGTCAACATCCTCTGCGGTCCCGCAACGGTCTACCGCTTCCTTATTAAAGAGGATCTCAGCGCCTACGATCTCTCCAGTCTGCACCACTGCTGTATCGCCGGTGAGCCCCTCAACGGTGAGGTATATAATAAATGGAAGGAATACACCGGCCTTGAGCTCAGGGAGGGCTACGGCATGAGCGAGACCGCCGTCATCGCCGCCAACTTCCCCTGGATGGGCGTAAAGGCCTGTTCCATGGGCAAGCCCTCGCCCCATTTCAACGCCGTTCTGCTGGACGACAACGGCTGTGAGGTGGAGAGAGGCGAGGAGGGTGAGGTCTGTATCCCCGTCTCCTCCGGAAGCCCTGCGGGTCTTACCGTGGGCTATTACAAGGATCCCGTCAAAACTGCGGACATCATCCACGACGGCTATTTCCACACCGGCGACATGGCCTGGATGGACGAGGACGGTTATCTCTGGTTCGTGGGCAGAAGCGACGACGTTATCAAGTCTTCCGGCTACCGCATCGGGCCCTTTGAGGTGGAAAGCGCCCTTATGACCCATCCCGCCGTTCTGGAGGCGGCCATAACCGCCGTTCCCGACCCCGAGAGAGGCCAGATCGTCAAGGCGTATATCGTCCTTGCCAGGGGCTATACCGCCTCCGACGAGCTCAAAAAGGAGCTTCAGAACCACGTTAAGCGCACCACCGCTCCCTATAAATATCCCAGGGTCATCGACTTTGTGGAGTCCCTTCCCAAGACCGCCAGCGACAAGATCAAGCGAAGCGAGCTGAGAAACAGGGACACGAAAAAATAAAGTAAACTACTTATCGTATACGGTTTACAAAAAGTAATAAAATAAGTTGAACTTTGTGCAATCTGACGGAAAAGATACTGTCAGAGCAGGGTATGTACATTTCGACGGGGCGAAGTTGGGGATAAAAACCCGGCTTCGCCCCGATTGACTTGAAAATTCCCGGCATTTTGGTAAAATTGTATAAATTTCACCCTCTGGGATTGTACAATACTACCCATAGACCGCCGGAAGTGGGCCGGAAAATTACTAAAAATTTGTGTTGCCACTATTGACAAATTGAATAAAATCCCCTATTATATTAGTAAGATTAGATGGACTGGTTTGCGGTAAATCGTGGGGATTTGCGCGATTTGTGCGGCAAAAGGTGACAAAATGACCGATATACCCTGTTTTGAGGGGTATATTAAGGTCCTTTTACCCGTTTTTTGCCTTGACATTTTGCACAAGACTCAGGGCTGCCTGCTCCCAGAAGAGGTGAATGTCGGGCACTTTGACCGAACTTTGCCGCTGACCGTCTTATGAACTCTGGAATCCTTATGTGAAAGGGTGGAATTATGAGGGAAAACAACACCAACGGCCGCTGTCGGGGTTTGCGTGGCTCCGGCGTGGCCGGAAAGCGGTTCATCCGTACTGTTGAGTTCGCTCTCGCCGCTGTCCTTATGCTGACTGCGGCTCCCTTCGGCATGCTTGCCGGAGCGACCGAGAGTGAGCCTCTTGCCGGAACGGATCCTGAATACGCATCCACGAACTTCTCTGAATCGTCCTACGCGACCTACAGAGAAGAAAACGGCGAAAAGCCTTTCTATGCCGGCGAAGATATCGTTATCTCCGCTGCCGACCTGACCGAAGACACCAACATGAACTACGAGATCTATCCCGAGTATGAAGGTGTTTCCAACGCGGTGCTTCTCAAAGATGAGACCGCCGAGCAGGAGACTGAGGTCAGAGACGAGCTCGCCAAGGATATGCCCCTTGTTGAAACCGAGCTTGCCTACGTTACTTACAAGTTTACTGTTCCTGAAACCGCTCTCTACGAGGTCGCTGCAAACTACTTCCCCATCGTTAACGATCTCGAGGGCAACAAGCTCAGCAACGGTGCAACCATCGAACGCGGCTTCATGATCGACGGAGCTTATCCGTTTGACGAATGCCAGTCTGTCTCATTTTCCAGGGTGTGGGCTGACGACGCTGAAGTCGGAACCGAGTTCGACAGCTCCGGCAACGAAATAAAGCCGGGCACCACCGAAGTCCCCGTATGGCGCACTGAGTACCTCAACGGCGACGAGACCTTCTTCTACGATGCCTTCCGCTTCTACCTTGAAGCCGGCGAGCATACCCTGACGGTCGTCTCCAAGCGCGCGGATCTTCTTGTTGAGAGCTTCGTTCTCACTGCTCCCAAGACTCTCCCCACCTACGCGGAAGTCAAGGCTGAGTACGAGGCAAAGGGCTACAAGCCCGTTTCCGAAAATGCCATCGTCAAGGTCGAGGGCGAACAGACCTCCACCAAGAGCGAGGCATCCATCTATCCGTTCCACAGCCGCGCCTCCGTTCTGAACTCTTCCTCAACCGGAAAGTTCACCTATGATCACACGCAGATCAACTCTCTCGGCGGCGAGCTTTGGGACAAGGCCGGCGAATGGGTCACCTGGGACGTGGAAGTTGAGGAATCCGGTCTCTACATGATCACCCTTCGCGGACGTCAGAACGTCAACCGCGGCGTTAACGCCTCCCGCGCTCTTACCATCAACGGAGAATACCCCTTCGAAGAGGCTAAGGAGTGCACCTTCTACTACAGCGCCGACTTCGGTTACTACACCCTCGGCGACACCAAGGCCGACGTTGAAGGCGAAGAAAATGCCTTCCTCTTCTATTTCGAGGCCGGCAAGACCTACACCATCGGTCTTGAAGCCACTCTGGGTACCACGGAAGACCTGGCAAGAAGACTTGACGAATCCGTCAACGCTCTCATGACTGCCTACCGCCGCTTCCTCGCCCTCTGCGGCACCAACCCCGACGTCGACACCGACTACAACTTCCACATCTACCTTCCCAACGAGATCCAGACTCTTGCCGATCAGGCCAAGGTTCTCCGCGACCTGTCCCAGGAGCTCTACGAGATCACCGGTGAAAGAAGCGCCAACTCTGCCGTTCTCGACAGAACCGCAGACAGATGTGAAAAGATGGTCAACCGTCCCATCCTTATCGCCAAGAACCTCAACGGCTTTAAGAGTGACGTTTCCGCCATCTCCGAATGGATCCTCAGCCTCCAGACCCAGCCCCTTGAGATAGACTGCTTCTACCTCACCGGCTCCAAGGATGTTCTGCCGGACAACACCGCAGGCTTCTTCAGGACCATCGGTCACGAGGTCAGGCTTCTGTTCTCCTCCTTTGTTGTTGACTATTCCTCCGTCGGCGCAGCCGCTGACGAAGATGAAGCTATCACCGTCTGGTTCACTCCTGCTGCCGCAGCAGCAGCCGGCGCCACCGTTGCCGGCGGCGGCCGCGAACAGGCCCAGATCCTGAAGCGTCTTATCGAAGAGGATTTCAACGATATCCATCCCGATATCGCCGTCAACCTTCAGATCATCGGCATTGACGCTCTGCTTCCCGCAACTCTTGCCGGCAAGGGTCCCGACGTTGTTATCGGCACCCAGAGCAACAAGCCCGTTAACTACGCTCTCCGCGGCGCCGTTATCGACCTTGCTCAGTTTGAAGACTGCGACGAGATCCTCCAGAGATTCTATCCCAGCTCCTACACCAGCTTCTGCTACGGCGATGGCGTTTACGCCCTCCCCGAGAACCAGGGCTTCCAGGTTCTTTACTACCGTACCGACATCTTTGAAGAGTACGGCCTTGAAGTTCCCGAGACCTGGGAAGACGTTTACGACATCATCCCCGAGCTTGCCAACAGCTATATGAACTTTGGCTACAAGGCAGCTCCCACCAACCTCTTCACCCTGATCTTCCAGCGCCACGGCGTTCTCTATCAGGGCGAGGGCGAGCTCTTCGGCTACAGGACCGGTCTTGACACCGACGAAGCCGTTGCGGCATTTATCCACTACGTCAACCTTTACAGAAGCTATGGCGTTGACCTGGATATCGACTTTACCACCCGTTTCAGATCCGGCGAAGTCCCGCTGGGCATTGAGGATATCACTCAGGTCAACAAGCTGGCCATCAGTGCTCCCGAAATCGCCGGCAGCTGGAGCTTCACCCTGATCCCCGGCGTCACCTTCACCGACGAGAACGGCAACGACTACGTCGACCACTCCGTCGCTACTTCCGGCAACGGCACCATCATTCTTGCCAAGTCCGATAAGCAGGCTGAATCCTGGGAGTTCATCAAGTGGTGGTCCTCTGACGACATCCAGATCGAGTACTGCGCCGAGGTCGAAGCCACCATGGGCAAGGCCAACAGAATCTTCTCCGCCAACAAGGCCGTTGTTTACACCCAGGGCTGGTCCAGCGAGGAGCTTAACAAGATCCTCATCGCCCGTTCCTGGACCGACGGTGTTGACGAAGTTCCCGGCAGCTACTACACCGAGCGTCATATGCAGAACGCCTTCACCAGAACCTACAACATCAGGACAGACCCGCGTGAAACTCTTCTTGACTACATCGACGAGATCAACCTCGAGCTTACCAAGAAGAGAGTCGAGTTCGGTCTACCCACCGGCGAATAAAGAAGGGGGTATGAAACTTGTCTGAAATGAATAAAACCGCCACCTCGAACGATCTTGAGTTCAAGACTGCGGTAAGCAACATCGGCAAATACTTTAAGTATAAGTGGTCGCTGATGAAGAAGGCCGGTATCTACTACGCCTTCATTGCTCCCTACGCAATCATCTTCATAACCTTTATCGTTCTCCCGGTTATCATCGCAATCTACTTCAGCTTCACCAACTTCAACATGATCGAGAAGCCGGAATTCATCTTCATCGACAACTACTTCACTCTGTTTGTCGAAGACGACCTATTCCTCACGTCCATCAAGAACACGATGCTGTTCTCCTGCATCACCGGTCCTGTGGGCTACATTCTCTCCCTTGGCTTCGCATGGCTCATCAACGAGCTTCCCCCCAAGGTCAGAGCTATCTTCACCCTCATGTTCTACGCACCCTCCATTTCCGGCACCAGCTACACCATGTTCCTCTTTATCTTCTCCGCTGACGAGTACGGTCTTCTCAACTCCCTGCTCCTCGACGCGAACATCATAACAGAGGCAAAGGCCTGGCTCCAGAATGAGGAGACCATTCCCTACTGTGTTCTCGTTGTTTCCCTGTGGCTCTCCCTTGGTACCGGCTTCCTTTCCCTTATCGCCGGTCTCCAGGGCGTTTCCAAGGACTACTACGAAGCCGGCGCTATCGACGGTATCAAGAACCGTTGGCAGGAGCTTTGGTACATAACCCTCCCCACCATGAAGGATCACCTTCTGTTCGCCGCCGTTATGAGCATCACCGGTGCTTTCGGCATGGGTGCGGTCATTACCAACCTTGTCGGCTTCCCCAGCCCCAACTACGCTGCCCACACTATCGTCCATCACCTTGAAGACTACGGTAACCTGCGTTTCGAAATGGGCTACGCCTCTGCGATCGCAGTTCTCCTCTTCCTCCTGATGGTCGTGTGCAACGAGCTCATCCAGAAACTTCTGAGAAAGGTGGGTACCTGATATGGCGATTCGTATATTCAGAATGAAAGCGGGAAACCGCGTTAACCGCAGAGTTTCCGGCGATATCAGCGTTACCCTCTTCCTGGTCGTATGCGCGATAATCATGGTCATTCCGCTGTATTACGCCATCATCCAGTCCATCAAGCCCATCAGCGAGCTGTACATCTTCCCGCCGCGTATGTACGTTACCAACCCCACCATCGACAACTACGCCGACCTCTTCCGTCTGATGTCCACCTCCTGGGTTCCTTTCTCCCGTTACATTTTCAACACTGTCATGATCACCTTCGTGGGTACCTTCGGACACATCATCCTGGCATCCATGGCGGCATATCCTCTGGCAAAGTACAAATTCCCCTTCTCCGACGCTTTCGCAAAGCTTGTCCGCTTCGCTCTTATGTTTAACGCAACGGTTCTTACCATACCCACCTACATCGTTATGGCTAAGCTCGGCTGGATCGACACCTACTGGAGCCTTATCGTTCCTGCGTTCGGTTCTTCCCTGGGTCTCTACCTGATGCAGAACTTCATGGCAGACCTTGCTGACGCTATCTTCGAAGCTGCCAAGATCGACGGCGCCAAGGAAGGCAGGATCTTCTGGAGAATAGTCATGCCCAACGTCAAGTCCGGCTGGCTTACTCTTATGATCTTCTCCGTTCAGTCCCTCTGGAACATGAACAACACCATGTACATCTACAGCGAAGAGCTCAAGACTCTTCCCTACGCTATCGCACAGATCTCTTCCGGCGGTTACGCCCGTGCGGGCGCTGCTGCCGCGGCAGTTGTCGTTATGATGCTCGTTCCTATCGCCGTCTTCATCTTCTCCCAGAGCAACGTTATCGAGACGATGGCGAAGTCGGGCATTAAGGAATAAGGAGGTATTGCAGTTATGTTCAAGAAACGTTTAACAGCCATACTCCTTCTGCTGATCATGTGTGTGGGCTTTGGGGCTTCCGTTTTCGCAATGCCCCCTCACAAGGGCTACACCTACGATAACATGGGTAACCCCACCGCAGCTCCTCTTCCCTATACATTTGATATGGAAGTCAACGGATCTGCTTACGGTATCGGCAACTTTTCCAGCCCCACTGACGTATTTGTGGACGAGGACGATTACATCTACCTTCTTGACTCCAAGAACTGCCGTGTAATTATCTTCAACTCCGCCCTCGATATCGTCAGGATCATCGGCAACACCGAGAACGTTGTCGGCTCCCAGATCACCCACAAGGGCGAAAACCTCACTCTTACCGGCGCCTCCGGCCTGTTCGTTTACGAGTACTTTGACAAAAAGCTGCTCTACGTTGCAGATACCGGTAACGCCCGTATCCTGAGATTTGACGTTCTTGAAGAGCTGGGCGAAAAGGACTCCCTCGAGGCAGCCTGCACTCCCATTGAAGTCGAGAGCTACTACGGTCAGCCCGTTATCGACATCATCAATGAGAACACTGCTTACAAGCCTCTGAAGCTCACTGTTGACCGTGCAGAGAGAATGCATGTTATCTGCCAGTCCATCAACCGCGGTGTTGTCAAGCTCAACCCCGACGGCACCTTTAACAGCTTCTACGGCATGCCTGAAGTTTCCATTCCTGCCTACGAAAAGTTCTGGAGACTTATCTCCAACAACGAACAGCTTGACAGAATGGAAAAGCAGGTCGCAACAGAGTATAACAACATCGACGTTGACGCAGACGGATTTGTTTGGGTCGTCACCAGAACTCTTGGCGACGTTTACATCAAGAACTCCATGTACACCGACTACGACGATGTTGACGGCCGTAAGGCATTTGCTCCTGTCAGAAAGCTGAACTCCTACGGAACCGATATCACCTCCCGTACCGGCGCATTCCCGCCTGTCGGTGATATCTCCTCTCTGGCCATCGACTATTCCGCCGCAGGTTCCGGCGTTAACGTCATGGCTCAGCTCCAGACTCTCATCGGTATCTCCGCATTTGAAGATATCGCTGTTGACGATTACGGATGCTACGCTATCGCAGACTCTCAGAGACATAAGATCTTTATGTACGACTGCGACGGCAACCTTCTCTTCCAGTTCGGTAACGACGGTAACCAGTTCGGTTCCTTCAAGGCTCCCATTGCTGTCGATACATTCCTGGACGACAAAATCATAGTTCTCGACTCCTATGATGCTTCTCTCATGATCCTCTCTCCCACCGACTACGGTACCTGCATCCTTGAGGCTGTCAGAGCCTACCAGACCGGTGAGTACGAGGAATCCGAAGCTCTTTGGGGCGAAGTTCTCCAGATGAACTCCAACAACATGCTGGCATACTCCGGCGTTGGTAAGTCCCTCTACCGCAGCGGCAACTACAAGGCTGCCATGGAGCACTTCACCATTTCCAAGAACGTTGAATACTACTCCAAGGCATTGGAAGAGCAGCTCAACGCGGTTATCGGTGATAAGTTCACTCTCATCTTCCTTGTTATCATCATTGTTGTTGTTGCCATGTGGATCTTCAAGCTTATCAAGCAGTTCAGAGCATTCCTGCGTAACGGCGTAAAGAAGGTGATGTGAGCATATGGTAATGACTGTTTTAAAGCAGCTTAAGTACTCGTTCACGCTCATATTCCATCCGTTTGACGGATTCTGGGATCTGAAACACGAGAAGCGCGGCTCTGTTGCTGCCGCACTGGTCATCGTTGCTCTGCTGTGCGTGCAGCAGGTCTTCAAAACCCAGTTCACCGGGTTTATTTACAACCCCTATTACGACGGTGTCAGCCTTAACGTTTTCAAGGAATGCGCAATCGTTATTGCGACCTTCTTCCTCTGGTGTATTGCTAACTGGAGCCTTACCACCCTTATGGACGGCGAAGGAACCTTTGGCGATATCGTTATGGCTTCCGGCTATGCTATGACTCCGTTCTTCCTCATTGGATTCCCCCTGATCTTCCTCAGCAACATCATGTCCGAGGATTTCGAAGCGTTCTACTACCTGCTGTTCTATATTTCCATCGGCTGGTCCGCGCTTCTCATGATCAGCGGCGTTCTGGTTATCCATCAGTATTCACTGGCTAAGACGATCCTCACCTCCATATTCATCGTTGTGGCTATGGCGATCATCATCTTCCTGTGCCTGCTGTTCTTCAACCTCGTGTCCCAGATGTTCGGATTTATTTTCGGCCTCTACTGGGAAATCTCATTACGATACTTCTAAAGGAGGGCTAAAGCATGAAAAAGTTTAAATTCGGCGCTTTGATGTGCTGGGCACTTGTGATTGCCATGCTCATTCCCTTCGGAAGTGTTGCAGCAAGTGAGACTCCGGTGTTCGTTGCTCCTGACTACGCTGAATATATCCCCGGCGCCGAGAGCGATCTTTCCATCGATCTCGAGTACGTCGTGGAGGAGTTCATTGGCATCACCGTCACCGATAATGCCACCGGCGAAGTTTACACCTCGAACCCCGTTTATTACAACCAGGGCACCAAGAGTGCTTCCACCGAAAGACAGAAGACCGAGTTCAGCCAGCTCTATCTCAAGTATAACTACGACGAGAACGGCAACCGCGATCAGCTCGAAAACGTTGGTTACGTTTCTTCTGCCAATAAGACCGGTGCTTTCTACTCCCACACCGACTGTGTCGTCCGCGACCAGCTTAAGGTGTACGCCCTTGACAAGGAAGGCGACGTCCTTCCTGAGAGTGACGATATCATCGCCGCTGTCAAGGCCGGCGAGGCCATTTCTGATGAAGTCAAGTCCAAGATCTTTGGCTATAAGATCATCTACGGTCTTGGCAACATCAACCCCGACCTCTACCCCGTATGTATTTCCGTGGAAGACATGGACTACTACCTCTCCAAGTGCGTTGATGAAAACGGCAATATCGACACTGAGCTTCAGGAAAAGATGCGCAAAGACTTTAAGATCGTTTCCATGGAAAAGCTTGAAGATGACAGAGCCAAGGCTCTCCGTAAGGCCAAGGATCAGACTGCCATAGATTCCATCAACATGCTCCACGACGAGATCCTTGAGGAGAACATTCTCAAGTATCCTCTTCTCGAGACTGTTGAAGGCTATCAGGTCTATGAGATCTACTCCAACGCAACCAATACCAAGAAGATGACCGATATGCTCATCGAAAGATGGGTCTCCCTCGGTCTCACCAAGGAAGGTCTTGATGAGATCTACGCAAAAATCGGTTTCGAAGCTAAGGGCTCCGGCGTCAGCTTTGAGATCCCCGTTGTTTACATGATCGAAGGCAACACTTTCAAGGCCCAGATCGTTACTGACGAGATCGTCTATTCCCCTGAGATCGCCATTATCACTCTTGACCTTCTTCCCCACTTCGGCGCCAAGCTTGGCTCCTCTGTTGAAGAAGGCTACACCCTGCTGCCTGACGGTTCCGGCGCTATTGTCGAGCACGACGTCTCCGACAACAGAACCAACTCCATCCAGATCGCCCTTGGCGACCGTCATAAGGATGAGGCTCTTTCCAGAACCGGCAACAGCATTTCCGCCATTCCCTATTTCGAGCACTCCATTCTTCCCGTCTTCGGTATGAAGCAGGACGACAGAGCAATCTTTGCTGTGGTTGAGAAGGGCTACGAGATCGCCAACGTCTGTATGAACCTTGTTGACGGTAATCAGAACCAGTACAACTACGCTTATACCTCCTTCTATCCCACCCCCATGGACGAGATCTTCTACTCCGACGGTTCTCAGGCCGGTGTTACCATGTTCCCGAAGTTCACCGTGCCCACCGAGGTTGAGATCAAGACCGGTGAGAAGAAGGGTCAGATCGAGGTTCAGAACTGGAACTACTGCCGTCTGCCCGATACCGACATGCAGGTAAGATACAACTTCCTCTACGGCGAAGAAGCCAGCTATACCGGCATGGCCAACTACTTCAGACAGTATCTCATCGACCTTTACGGTCTTGAGAGACTTGAAGCTTCCGAGAACACCACCTTCTACGCTGACATCTACGGTGCCATCCAGAAGAAGGTCGGCATTCTTGGCTTCCCCATCGAAAAGAAGTACGCTGTCACCGACTTTGAAGAAGCAGAGATCGTTGTTGACGCCCTTCTTGAAGAGGTCGACGGACTCTCCGTCAGATACATGGGTATGGCCAATGGTTCTCTCTACACCACAGACTACTCCGACCACTTCAAGCCCCTGTTCGCTCTTGGCGGCAAGAAGGGTTGGGCGGCGTTCCTTGGCAAGATGGCCGACAAGAACGTCAAGGTCTATCCCGACGTCAACCCCACTCACGTATTTGTTGACAAGAGCTTCGACGGATTCATGCCCTACTTTGACGCGGTAAGAACCCTCGGTAAGCAGGCCAACATCATCGAGAACCACAACCTGGCAACCGGTCTTTACTCCTCTGCGACCCACGAGGAGCAGGAGTATTACTTCCCCAGATGGGCAGTAACTCCCGCCAACTACGAAGAGATCTTCGCCAACCTTCTCACCGAGCTTGAGCTCTACGATAACAAGGCGGTTTCTCTCTCCCAGGTCGGTTCCACCCTCTCCGCCGACTTTGACGAATCCCTCGTCATCGACAGAACCCAGTCTGCCCGCACCCTCACCGCTGCCCTTGGCACCTATGAGGACGCCGGATATGACGTTGCTGTTGAAGTTGGTCACTACTGGACTCTGCCCTATGCTGACCTCATCATGAAGATTCCCACCACGTCCTCCAAGTTCCTTATCGAGGACTATGAGATCCCCTTCCTGCAGATGGTCATCCACGGTATGATCGATTACACCGGCGAAGAGATCAACACTGTTCAGGACGCTCAGTACCAGATACTCAAGTGCCTTGAATACGGCGCCAACCTCTCTGCAAGACTTATGTACGAAGAGGACATCGTTCTCCAGAACACCTATTACACCACGATACTTTACTCCATGCACTACGAAAACTGGCTGGAGCAGATCGGCGAGATGTACACCACCGTCAATGACGTTCTGAAGGATGTTCAGGATCAGTACATTGTTGCTCACGAGAGACTTGACACTAACGTTTACGTCACCACTTACGAAAACGGACTTACGATCGCTGTTAACTACAATAAAGAAGACGTTACCGCCACCTTTAACGGTACCGAATTCAATATCGCAGCCAACGGCTTCGTAGTATTGGATAAGGGGGACTGAGTTAATGCAGAAAACAGCCAAGAAAAAAGGGTTCTTTGTTTCGATAATGGATTACATTCTTACCTTCGTTAAGATGGACCTTATCGAAAGAAGAAACCTCGCGGGTTACATTTTTGTCATCCCGTTCATCATCGGTTTGCTGCTTGTCTTTATTCCCGCACTCTGGCAAACCTTCATCTTCAGTATCAATGACATTGTCATCAGATCCGACGGCACCGGCTACGACCTTGCCTGGTACGGATTTGGATACTACAAAGAAGCGTTCACTGTTGACGTTATGTTCAGACAGTACCTTCTCGAGACCCTGCGCGACATGTGCATCAACCTGCCGGTTATCATGATCTTCTCGTTCTTCATGGCCATCATGCTGAACAAGAAGAAGCTCCCCGGCAGAACCCTCTTCCGCGTTATCTTCTTCATGCCTGTTATCATTTACACCGGTGTTGCTTCTGCAGCAGGTACCACTTCTACCTCCGGCGAAATGCAGGCTGTTGCGGCTCAGATCTTTGCTGACCCGTCGATCAACGCGGGCGGTTCGGGCATGAAGGCCGGTGTTGCATCCCTCACGGGTATCGCCTCCGGCGTTAAAGCCATTATCGGTTCTCTTAGAATCGGTTCCTGGCTGATGGACTTCATTATGCTGTCCGTCTCCCGTCTGGAATGGATCATCCAGTCTTCCGGCGTTCAGATCATCGTTTTCCTTTCCGCCCTTCAGTCCATCTCCACCTCCATCTTCGAGGCGGCCTCGGTTGAGGGTCTTACCGGTTGGGAAATGTTCTGGAAGATCACCTTCCCCATGATCAGCCCCATGATCCTTGTTAACGCAGTTTACACCATCGTCGATACATTTACGAACTCAAGATACCAGATTGCGAGCTACATTAACACCGTCTCGTTCTCCCGTACCAACTACAGCTTGGGTTCTGCGATGTCGTTCATCTACTTCCTGTGTATCATGGTCGTTATCGGAGTGATTGCTGCGCTCTGTTCACGATTCATGTTCTATCAGGAATAAGGAGGCTCATATATGGAAGAACCGATTATCAAGAATTATACTACCACATACAGAGCCGCCAAAAAGGGTGAAAAGTTCAAACAGAAGTATCTCACTACCAAGTTCATTGGCGGTCTCTTCATCGAAGTCTTCACCTACATCCTCATCCTTGGTATCGCATTCGTTATTGTGTACCCCCTTATCCGCCGTATCGGTAACGCCTTCAAGCCGACCGCAGAGTTCTATGACACCTCTGTTGTTTACTTCCCGAAGAACCCGACACTGGATATCGTCAGGTACGCATGGAACGGTCTTGGCGTCAAGTCTTACGGTCTGTCCACGTTCCTCTTTGCACTTTACATCGGCGTTGCACAGGTCATCTCCTGCACTCTTGTTGCTTACGGCCTTGCCAGATTTAAGTTCAGAGGCAACAACCTGATCTTCCTGCTTGTCGTCTTCACTCTTATCGTTCCTCCCCAGGCGATCAAGATCCCGCTCTACCTCACCTTCCGTTACTTTGACGTTTTCGGCGTGTTCACCATGTTCCTTGGTCACGACCTTAAGCTGATAGACACCTATTGGTGCCAGATGCTTATGTCAACGTTCTGTATCGGCTGGAAAAACGGTCTTTACATCTACATGTTGCGTCAGTATTTCCGCGGTGTTCCCAAGGAACTCGAGGAATCTGCCTACATCGACGGTGCAAGAACCTTCAGAGCGTTCGTTCAGATCATGCTTCCCTCCGCTGTCCCGATGATGTTTACAGTCTTCCTGTTCTCCTTCTCCTGGCAGTGGACCGATACCTACATGACCGGCACCTTCCTGCTGTTCAAGAAGACTCTTGCAACACAGATCATGAACATCTCCTTCGCCAACAACGAAGTCACTCAGATGAACGTTCAGAATACCGCGGTTCTGATCCTTATCATACCGCTGATCCTGCTCTTCATCCTCACTCAGAGATTCTTCGTCGAAGGCGTCGAGCGTTCCGGTCTTACCGGCTGATCTCCGCTTTCGGATATCGCAACAATTGCCGCAGAGAGCTTTTGCTCTCTGCGGCTTTTTTTGTTCACTCAAAGGTTTTGGAAAGTTCTGCTGTGCGGTGAATAAGCTCCAGCGCGGCATCTCTGGTAAGCGGACCGTCGTTCAGCCAGGCGCCGTAAAGTGCGGTAAGATCAAGATCGTCACGGTCTGTGCTCTGTTTAAGCAAGGTCAGTGCGATATATGCTCCGCTCTTCCCCGTCACCGGTTTGGAAATATCGCTTCCGTCAAGCTTTGCCGCAGAAAGGGCAATCGGAAAGAACGGTGACTCCCAGGTCGACATATCTCCGGAGATCTGAGCAGAGGGTGCGGTCTGTTCAAGCTCAAGGGCCGCGGAACAGATGGCGGCAAATTCTGTTTTCGTAAAGCCCCGGTGGGGAGAGAGCACGTTCAGACTGCCGTACTGTTCACCGACGTAGATCCCTTCCTCTGCAAGACGGACTGCGGCGTAGCCGTGACAGGGGTCGGAGATATCGCTGTAGTTAAAATCGGTGCGCCGCTTTTTGATCTCAACCGTCACCTCTCCGGGCAGAGAAGTGTTTCCTGCCGAGTCCCGGGCAAAAAAACGGATAGTGGCCTTGCCGGTCGATCTTTCAGCCGGGGTGAAAACGAGCCTCTCTCCGGAAAGACTCAGCGTGCCCTTTTCTCCGCAGGATATGACCGAATAGCTCAATCCGTCCCCGTCGTGGTCCGTTGCGGCGAGGTCGATGTAGATCGGCATGTTTTCGTAGGTCTGATAGGTGAAGGACGCGGCAACGGGAGGGGAGTTTAGGTCTTTTGAAAAGTTCAGAGTCAAAGTGATGGGTTTTCCTCCGCTGGAAAAGTCGCGGTTTTCGGTCACGGGGATGAGGCTTATCTCTGCGGAAAACTCAGAGCTCACCGCCGGAGCGAAGGAGAGTGTACCGATCTTTCCCGTGGGGATCATATCTCCCTCCCGAAGAGTCTTTTCACCAAGGCGGAGAAGGCCCACGTTTTCCCGGGGGAGCCCCGCAATGACAAGTCCGGAGGGGTGTTTGTCCGAGAGGGTGTTATTAAGAATATCCTCTTCTGAAAAGCAGACGGTTGCTCCGGGGTAGGCGTTTTTGGCAAAATCTTTCATCTTCACGCTGCGGTCTGTGGCCAGTACGGGAACGGTAAGCAGAAGAAAAAGCAGGGCAAGCAGTAAATACTGTTTTCGTTGCATGGTATATTTTCCTTTCATATTCTTTTCTCAGGTTTAGCTTTGCCGATTTTGCGCCGGTTATTCTTCCGGCGATAAATTTACGGCTGACCGTTTGGCTTGCAAGAAACGCGGCAATGTGATATACTATTTAAGAAGAAAATGTGGAAGGTGACTCATTTGAAGATATATAACTCTGCCGAAGGGCTTATCGGGGGCACGCCCCTCGTGCGGTTTGAGCGGTTTTGCAGGGCGATGGGTGTTGAAGCCGATATTTGCGGAAAGCTTGAATATCTTAACCCGGCAGGTTCCGTGAAAGACCGCGCGGCGCTGTATATGCTGAACGACGCGGAAAAAAAGGGGCTTATCGGCCCGGGTTCGGTGATTATCGAGCCCACCTCCGGAAACACCGGCATCGGCCTTGCGGCAATTGGCGCCATAAGGGGATACAGGACGATAATCGTCATGCCGGACACCATGTCTGCCGAGAGAAGAATGCTTATGACCGCCTACGGTGCCGAGCTTGTGCTCACGGACGGGGAAAAGGGCATGGCCGGATCAATTGAAAAAGCCAAAGAGCTGGCATCTGAGATACCGGGAGCGTTTATTCCCGGCCAGTTTGAAAACCCCGCAAACCCCATGGCTCATTTCGAGACCACGGGACCGGAGCTTGTGAAGGACACCGACGGAAAGCTTGCCGCTTTCGTTGCGGGTGCGGGAACGGGGGGAACGGTCTCCGGCACGGGCCGGTATTTAAAATGCGTTTCAGACACCGTAAAGGTTTTTGCCGTTGAGCCAAAGGGCTCTCCGGTGCTTTCCGGAGGCAAACCGGGAAAGCACGGGATCCAGGGCATTGGCGGGGGATTTGTTCCGGACAACATGGATCTTTCCGTTTGCGACGAAGTGATAACCGTTTCCGACGAGGATGCTTTTGCCACAGCCCGGCTTCTTGCCCGCACAGAGGGCGTGCTGGTGGGCATATCCTCCGGCGCGGCGCTTTGGGCGGCGGCTGAGCTTGCAAAACGGGAAGAGTTCCGGGGCAAGCTGATCGCCGCGCTTCTTCCGGACACGGGAGACAGATATCTTTCCACAGGTATGTTTGGCTGACAGGAGAAAAACTATGAACTGCAAACTTAACGAGAGTATCCAGGCCGCGTCGACCCGGCTTGCCGAGATAAACGAATCATTCGAGCGCAGTACCATCAACCGCCCCGGCATGAAAAACCAGGTGGTCAGACTGATAAGTGCCCTTCGCCGGGCGCTTTATCCGGAGATTTTCGGCGCCGAGCTCAACGACAGGCGCTTTCTTGCCACGGCCATAAGCGCCAGCCTTTCAGAGGCGGCAATGCTTCTCCACGAGCTCATCTGCGCCGTTGTTCCAAACGCCTGCGAGGACGAGGCCGGAAGGATAGTCTGCGCGTTTATCGGCAGTATTTCCGACACTGCAGAGCTATTAAGAACGGACGTACGCGCCGCCTACGACGGCGACCCAGCCGCCAGAAGCGAGGAGGAGATCATGCTGGCCTACCCTTCCTTCGAGGCCGTCAGCATTTACCGTCTTGCCCACAGCCTTTATGAGCTCAAGGTGCCCCTTCTGCCCAGAATGATGACGGAATACGCCCACCAGCTCACCGGAATCGACATTCACCCCGGCGCAAAGATCGGAAAATGGTTTTTCATCGACCACGGCACCGGCGTTGTCATTGGCGAGACCTGTGTCATCGGTGAGCACGTCAAGCTCTACCAGGGAGTCACCCTTGGCGCGCGGAGCTTTGAGCTGGACGACAACGGCAACCCCGTCAAGGGCATAAAGCGACACCCCAACATCGGCAACCGCGTGGTCATCTACGCCGGGGCAACGATTCTGGGAGGCGAGACGGTTATCGGTGACGATTGCGTTATCGGCGGCAACGTGTGGATAACCCGTTCCGTTCCGGCAGGAAGCTTCGTCTACTACGGCGGAACCGAGACAAAGGTAAAATAAAACCTTCCCCCGACGAACGCTTCGTCGGGGGAAGAATATTGTTGGATGGATCATTTGCACCCTTGTGGGAAATTGAAAGTGCAAAACTTGCGCCCTGCACTCAGAGAATAAGTGCAAATATTGCACTTTGGGGGTTGTATTAAAAGTGCAAACTGTGGTATAATAGGGTATGGGGAGGTGAACGTTTTGTCAACACTGAAACAGCTAAGAATTAAAAAAGGGCTTACCCAACAACAGGCAAGCGCGTTGCTTGGTATTTCACTCAGATCATATAAGTCATACGAAAACGGGCCGGAAAAAGAAAACACGTTGAAATATAAATATCTGACAGAAACCCTGGAAAAATACGTTTCTCTTGACGAAGATCACGGAGTGCTGACTCTTGATGATATAAGGGCAGGTTGTAAAACCGTTCTGGATGAGTACCCGGTTGACTACTGCATTTTATTCGGATCCTATGCAAAGGGGATAGCGACAGAAAAAAGTGACATTGATCTTCTTGTCTCCGGTGATGTTTCGGGGTTGAGGTTTTTTGGCATGGCCGAAAGACTTCGGGAGGCTCTTAAAAAAAGAGTTGACGTTCTCGACGTCAAACAACTCACAGGAAATCCGGAGCTTATAAACGAGGTACTCAGAGATGGGGTGAAGATATACGAACAACGCAAAAGATGACAGATGAGTTTAAACTTGCCCATAAAAACATTCCGTGGACGGATATCTCGGGTTTGAGAAACAGAATCGTCCACGATTATGGCAACGTTGATCTGAGTATTGTATGGGAAACTTTGACCCGGGACGTTCCGCGGCTTGAAACTGAATTACAAAAAGGCTGACACAGCAAAGGATGTACTATTGAGCCGCACTCCGCGAGGGAGTGCGGCTCAGTTAGCTTAAAAGGGCGAATACAATATCACTTGACCTGCCGAAAAAAAGCCTGTATTTGCGTGGGAGAAACAGATGCGGCTTTTCCCCGGCGGATATGGAATCCGCCGCTGCGGTTGACTTAGCGGTAACCCTTGCTTTCGGCAAACCGTTTTATGTAATCTGACTGAGTGGGCATGATGTTATCGGGTAATTCCTCCAGAGGAAAAAAGCGCAGTTCTTTGCTTTCGCCGTCGGGTTTCAGCTCTCCGGAGAAACCGTTTACCTCGTAGACGACGTCCGTGTAATAGACCTCGTCCCCGTTGGGGTAGACCATGTGGGTGTTGGCGTGGATGTCGAAAAGAGAAAAGCTTGAGATATCCAGATTGGTCTCTTCCTTGATCTCCCGTCTGAGGGCGGTTTCAAGGCTTTCGCCAAGCTCAATCGCTCCGCCTGGGGTGCACCATTCTCCTGTGTCCGTTCTTTTTTCGAGGAGAATTCCCGTTTCTTTTGTCCAAAGAATTCCCATTGCGGCCACCGCCATTATGGGCGCGTGCCCCACAAGCTTCCGCAATTCGCTGATGTAGCTCATAATTATTCTCCTTAACTGATATGGTTTTGGGGGAGCCTGTATTATACCACGGTAATCTTGCTCAAATATAGATATAATTTTTAAACAAAAGGTTAAATCCTGTTGACAAGGGTGCAGAGGAGTGATATAATAAACAAAATTTTTACTGAAAGGGCAACGGCAATGGCAGTTATCTCTCTTTGCAAAGTAAATACCACCGTAACTGTCACCATGCACGACGAAGATACCATTTGGTATTCCGCGCCGGGCTTGCATTGCCGCACCCTTATTTCAGCGTGATCCGTGACAGAAACGGAAGATAAGCTGACATCAGGATATTGACGGTGCAAGTCGAAGCAAATTCGGCCTGCACCGTTTTTTTATTTACCGGAGGTGAAAAACATGGAAAGAATCGAAGCACTCACTACCTATTACACTACCCACGACGAGGATTCCCGCCTTGCTTCCCGCCACGGTTCGGTGGAGTTTTTGACTACCGTACACTACGTTGAAAAATATCTTCGGCCGGGCATGAGAATTCTGGAGATCGGCGCCGGCTCCGGGAGGTATTCCCACTATTTAGCCCAAAAGGGCTATACCGTGGATGCGGTGGAGTTGATGGATCGCAATATCGACGTCTTCCGGACAAACACCCTGCCCGGGGAGAAGGTGACGGTCACCCGGGGCGATGCTTTGGATCTTTCGGCGTTTGATACGGAAAAATTCGACGTGACTCTGCTCCTTGGTCCCATGTACCACCTCTACACTGAGCAGGATAAGCTCTCTGCCCTTGGGGAGGCGATAAGGGTCACCAGGACCGGGGGCACGGTCTTTGCGGCCTATTGCAACAACGACCTCACGGCCTACCATTTCGGCTTTCTCCGGGGCGGCTTTGCATCCGGAGAATTCAACAGCCTGATAGATTTTGAAAGCTTTAAGCTCAGCTCCACCCCGAAGGAGATATTCTCTCTCTACAGAAAAGAGGACGTGGACGGGCTTATGGCCAATTTCCCCACCACCCGGCTCCACTACGTGGGCACGGATATGCTCACCCGTTTTATTTCCGATGCGGTTGACAAAATGGACGCTAAGACCTTTGAGCTGTACATGAAATACCACCTTTGCATCTGCGAAAGACCGGACATGGTGGGCGCAACGTCCCATATGTTGGACGTGTTCAGAAAGGATTGAGGAAAATGAAAGTAGAAATAAAAAAGGTTGACTCCGCCGAGCTTCCTGAGTGTCTCCGGGTCATCCACAAAAGCTTTGCAACCGTCGCCAAAGCCTTTGGGCTGACGGAGGAAAACTGTCCCCGGCACACGAGCTTTATGCCCCTGAGCTTTCTTGAAACTCAGCTTAACTGGGGCTGGCATATGTTCGGGCTGTACGCCGGGGGAGAGATCATAGGATATATGTCGCTGTCCAAAGAGGATGATGATGTCTTCGAGCTCCACAATCTTGCCGTTCTGCCGGAATACCGCCACAACGGTTTTGGAAAGCTCCTGCTTGACCGGGCAAAGGAAACTGTGAGATCCTTGGGTGGCAATAAAATTAAGATCGGCATAATCGAAGAGAGCACGGTGCTGAAAAACTGGTATATTGCCAACGGCTTTGTCCACGTCGGCACGAAGAAATTTGACCATCTGCCTTTCACCAGCGGCTATCTTGAATGGAGAGTGAGATAAAATGGAGAAAAACCTTGTTATAATAATCGGCCCACATGCCGTGGGGAAGATGACCGTGGGACAGGAGCTTGCCAAAATCACGGGGCTCCGGCTTTTCCACAATCATATGTCCATCGAGCTCACCCGAAAGCTCTTTGAGCGGGGTGAAAAGGAGTGGGGAATATTCAATGACTCCCTGCGTCAGACGGTGTTCCGGCTCTTTGCCGAGGGGGATTTTCCGGGGCTGATCTTCACCTTTATGTGCGCTTTTGAGCTTCAGAGTGATTTTGAGTATATGCAGAACGTAATTGACCTCTTTTCTGCCAACGGTGCGCGGTGCCACGTTGTTGAGCTCTGCGCCGATTTTGACGTGCGCCTGTGGAGAAACAGGACCGAAAACCGCCTTGCAAACAAAGAGTCCAAGCGTGATCTTGCCCTAAGCGAGGCCGAAATGCGAAAAACAAGCGAGGCGCACCGGCTGAACTCTCTGGAGGGAGAGGTGCTTCCCTTTGAGAGCTATATTAAGATCGACAACACCCATCTTTCTCCGGAAGAGGTGGCAAGGCAGATCAAAGAGCATTTTGGCATACCGGGGGTGGAGACGTGCTTATAAAACACGAGTATCCCGTCTTAGAGTACGACACCGACACCTCTGCGGTGATCGCGCCCACCCACGAGGGGCTGGAGCTTAAGCTTCCAAAATGCGCCGTGTTTGCCTTTTTGGGGGACTGCGTGGACAGCTACGCCGCCGAAAAGGGATTGGGGCAGTTAGGCGTGTTCGACTCAGAGACCAGGGACTATCCCCTCTACCTTGTGAAACACCGCGGTGTGGAGGTCGTGCTGTGCCAGGCGCCCGTGGGGGCGGCGGCGGCGACACAGATACTTGACTGGCTAATTGGCTACGGAGTGCGAAGTGTTATCTCCGCCGGAGCCTGCGGGGCTCTGGGGGATCTCGGGGAAAACGAACTGCTGATTCCAACCCGTGCCCTCCGGGACGAGGGTACGTCCTACAAATACCTGCCCCCTTCCCGGTTTGCAGAGGTGAACTCAGATGCGGTCGACGCCGTTGAAAAGGCCGTTGCCCACCGGGGGCTGAAGGCAAAAAAGGTGACCACCTGGTCAACGGACGGTTTCTACCGGGAGACAAAGGCCATGGTGGCCTACAGAAAGGCCGAAGGCTGTGAGGCTGTGGAGATGGAGTGCTCCGCCCTTGCGGCCTGCGCCGAAATGAGAAACGCCGCATGGGGCTGTTTGCTCTACACGGCGGACACACTTTTTGTTCCCGATGCCTACGACGAGCGGGACTGGGGAAACGCATCACGCAGGATCGCCCTTGAGATATGTCTGGATGCGGTGGTTGAGCTACAGAAAAGAAATACGGAGGAATAAATAATGATTTTTGAACCAAAGGAAATAGTTATAAAGGACGGACGGCGCGCCGTGCTCCGCACCCCGGAGGTGGACGAGGCCGAAAGCCAGCTGAACTTCATCAAAACTGCCTCGGGGGAGACGGATTTTCTCACCAGATACCCGGAGGAGTGGGAAATTCCCCTTGAAAAAGAGGCGGCATGGATAAGCTCTGTGCGAAGCTCCCCAAACGAGCTGGTAATTGCCTGCTACGTGGACGGTGAACAGGCCGGAAGCTGTGACGTGTCATTTCTTATGGGAAAAAAGGCCGGTCACCGTGCCGGGGTGGGCATTGCACTGCTCCGAAAATACTGGAACCTTGGCATAGGCTCGGCGCTTTTTTCTGAACTCATCGCCGCCGCGCGTGCCCGTGGCACGGAGATAATTGAGCTTGAATTTGTAGAGGGCAACGACCGGGCACGCCATCTTTACGAGAAGTTCGGCTTTTCCATAGTCGCCGTAAAGCCCAAAGCCTTTAAGCTGAAGGACGGGTCATACAGAAGCGAATTTCTGATGCAGAAGTACCTTTAGGCCAAAAAAACGCTCCCCAAAATCTTTTGGGGAGCGTTTTTGGGTTTTAGTAAACTTCTTTTGCCCAGCGGATCAGGGGGGTATTGTCCTCAAGTCCGTGGGGGTGATGGTCACAGCCGGGCTTGACGATGAGGGTCAGAGGATGACCGGCGGCGGTGAGCTTTTCGGCAAGCACCATGCCGTTTTCGGAGTATGGCACGGTGGTGTCGCTGTCGCCGCAGATGAGCATCACCGGAGTTCCGTTGCGGATGATGTCGTCTGCCTTGTCAATGGGGTGGTCACGGTAGTTCAAAAGCTGGGATACGGAAAGACCTTTGGCAAGGAAGAACTCCTCAAACATATCGTCCTGACCGACACCAAGGGCGCAGGGACAGGAGAGAAAGTTCATAACCGGTGCATCGATGTAGATAGCGGCAGTCTTTTCGGGGTACTTCGCCGCAAGATACACCGCCTGCATTCCGCCGCAGCTCATGCCAACGGGCAGACATTTTTCGCAGAGGCCAAACTCGGCGTGCAAAAAGTCCACGAAGGCCGCCTGGCGGTCGGTGTCCTCGGGTAAGCACCATCTGGTGGTATTTTCAACGTGGGCAAGGTGGTAGCCAAGAGAGAGCATTTCGATCTCAAAAGAGGGAAACGCCCCGAAATACTCGGTCTTCAAAAGCCATTTGTTGCCCTTCACAGGCGTGCTTGGGAAGACCAGAATGGCAGACTTGCCCTCAAAGGTGAAATCAATACGGCGAAAGCCGTTCCATTCGCTTTCATGAAATTCCATGGGGTGAAACTCTCCTTTAATAAATCTCCCAGCCGGGCTTTAAGAACCGGCGGATGGGAATAACGGGCCAGGGAAGCTTACCTTCGACCTGGGGTACGAGCTCTTCCATAACGGGAGAAAACTCCACGGGAATTCCAAGCACACGGCTCATCTCGAGGTAGTAATCCACGGTGGAGAGAATGGTCTCTGCCGCGGTCTCGGGACCCAGATTGGGGTTTGCAACGATGCCCGTAAAGGGCAGACGGGAGACGGCCTCGATGGAGGCAACGCTCTCTTTTGCGTCTGCGATATTGGTCACAAAGGGGCGGTATTTGTTCAAAACCAGCCAGCACTTTGCGCCGTTTTCCTTCAGCATGGCCGCGTACTGACCCAGAGCAACAGCTCCGGTGTCGTCTCCCCCAAGGTCAACGATTATGCTGGCGTCTTCGGGAGGCTGGGAGAAAAGAGTACGAAGCCGGGGAAAATGCTGGGGAAGATCCACGTTTGTGTTCACAAACTCGGAGAAAAGGCATTCCACTCCCGCGGCCTTCAGGATCTCCGCGCCGTCAGTCATGCGGAAATAGGGGTTTATAACGTCCAGGTCAACTGCAATAACGTGCTGACCGAGGGCTTTTCTTTGAAGGGACAGATTTATCCCAAGGCTTGTCTTGCCGCTGCCGTAGCACCCGGCAAGAACGATGATCTCGCTCATTTGTTAGCTGTACCTCCGTGAGGGGAAAAGATGTGTTTTATAATAAGCTTTGCGAAGCAAAGCAACCGATACTCTTCACTGTTCTCTTAAAAGTGAAGAGTGAAAAGTGAATAGTGAAGAGTGAAGAGTTACGGGGGGGGGAAAATCAGTCAAGGTAGCCCGGGACGAGGTTGGTCGGCAGGGGCGCGGGGCGGTCACAGGTGGAGATAAGGTCGTACCTTGCGCCCGAGGAGGAGCTGTCGCCAAAGCCCAGCATAACGTCCAGAGCGTGGAAGGCGAGCTCGCCGCTTGCTCTGTGGGGGCGGCCGGTGCGAAGAGCCATGGCCATGTCCGCAACGGCAATGCCCCGGCTGTTTTCGGCGTAGATGTGGGTGAGGGGGATCTCCATGTATTCGCCGCCCATGCGTGAGAGCTTGACAGGTCCGCCAAAGCCGTTGGGGTCGGGAACCAGCAGAGAGCCCTCGGTGCCGTAGATCTCAATAAAGGGGTGCTCGGCGCGCCACATATCGAAGCTCATTATGATCTGACCGATAACGCCGGAGGCAAACTCCATTGTTCCGGCCACGTGGGTGTCTACCCCAACGGGGATGACCTTGCCGTATTTTCCGGCGCTGGTTATGGTGCGGGTGTCGTACATACGGCGGGAATAGCCCATAATGCTCTTCACCGGGCCCAGCAGGTTGATGAGCGCCGTGGTGTAGTAGGGGCCCATGTCCAGCATGGGGCCGCCGCCGGGCTCGTAGTAAAACTCGGGGTCGGGATGCCAGGACTCGTGACCGTGGCAGGTCATGTAGGCGGAAGCGCCGATGGGCTTGCCGATGTAGCCGTCGTCGATAAGCTTGCGGCAGGTCTGAATGCCGCCGCCAAAGAAGGTGTCCGGGGCAACGCCGATGAGAAGGCCTTTTTCGTGGGCAAGGTCAAAAAGCTCTTTCGCGTTTTCCCGGTTGATGCTCATGGGCTTTTCGCTGTGGGTATTCTTTCCGGCGCGGAGAGCCTCAATTGCAACCCCGTAGTGCTGGCCGGGAGTGGTAAGGTTGACGACGATCTCGATCTCGGGGTCTGCAAACATCTCGTACATATCCTTGTAGATAACGGGTACGTTCCAGTCTGCGGCGGCCTTGGCGCTTCTTTCGGGGATGAGGTCGCAAACGCCCTTGAGATAGACGATGTTCTTAAAGGTCTGAGAGAGGTTTTTGAGATAGATGGGGCTGATGTTTCCGTTGCCGACGATGCCAACTGTTACTCTTTCCATGATTTTTCAGTCCTCCGGTTAAAATGTTTTTTGAGCTGGGGGATATCAGTAGTTCTTGGCGTTGCTGTGGAAAACAGAGGGGTCAAGCTTGCGCTGGATGGCAATGTCACGGCCCTCTATCGCCCACAAAAAGCCCCGGCGCATGATGATCTCAGAGGAGGGGGAGTCCACAAAGACGTTGTCCGTGTGGCCGAGGGAGGAGTAGAACACTCTGCCGTGACCCCACTTTTTGGTCCAGACAACGGGCATGTCGCAGGCCTTGTTGGACATGTGGTAGAAGGGGACGTTGGGGAAACGGGTGGTTGCGAGAACGTCAACCGCGGGGTCAACGTGGAGATAGTACTGTTCGCTGTGAACGGTGAAATCCTCAATGCCCTCAACAATGGGGCTGGAGGAGTTGCGGATGACCTCGACGGTGTAATCGCAGATGCCGCCGGGATGGCTCACCCAGTTGCCGCCGGTCATAAACTGCCATTCGGTGTTTTCACGGAAGGCGTCGCACATGCCGCCGTGGTTGCCTGCCAGACCGACGCCGGAGGCAACAGCCTCGGAAACGTTGCGGCAAAGATGGCCTTCCAATTTTCCACCGGTCCATACGGGAACGATGAGGTGAAGGGTCTTTAGCATTTCGGGGTCACAAAAGGCCTTTTCAAGGTCGTCGTAAAGGCTGACCTCAAGACCCTCTTCTTCAAGAATTCTCTTAAAGCGGGCAGAAACCTGTACGGGCTCGTGTCCGTCCCAGCCGCCCTGAACTATCAACGCTTTTTTCTTGTCAGACATTGTTTTTTCCTCCGTTATCAAAAATACAATTCAAGTTACCAGATGGAGCGGTGCTTGTTCCAGAAGCTCATGTGAGCCTCCCAGTCCCGGGCGGTGAGAGCGTGGGTTCCCTCACGGAAATAATAGCCCACATTGCCCTCGTTGAAGCGCTCCTCGTAAAGTGCCATTCTGTCCGGATGGACGAAGCCGGTCTTTCCCAGCGCCTCCCATGCGGGGCTTACGGCGCAGCAGGCGAGATATTCGCTGGTGGGGTCTGCCCAGGAGTCCTCCGAGGCGGAGACCACGGAGAGCATTCTGGGGGCGACAAGGCTTAAAAGCAGGTGCTGGTCCAGGGGAAGCTCGTGTTCCCGGTTGGCGTATTCGGCGTAGGTGGGGCAGAACCAGAAGGGGAAGACACGGGTTATATGCTCAATGTTTTCACCGATCTTGTCCCTTGTTATCGCCGCGCCGGAACAGCCGGAGCAGTTTGAGGCGACAAAGTCGAATCTCTCGTCCTGAGCGCCGGCCCAGAGGGCGGTCTTGCCCAGCCGGGAGTGGCCGACAACGCCCAGTCCCCTGTAATCCCTGCCAAGACCCAGGCAATAGTCCAGCGCCCGGGAGGCGGCAAAGGCCCAAAGGCTTATCTTGCCGGGAGCGTCGGCTTTTGTGCGGTCCACAAAGGCACCGAGTCCGTCGGCAAGGTCGCTGTCGTCGGTGACCTCTTTATAGTAGATCCTTGCCACGGCAAAATTGTTGCGCATGAGCAGTTCTTCGGGGTAGTATCTGTTGGGAATGTCGGCCCAGAAATTCAAAAAGACGATGAGCCGGGAGGGCCTGTCGAAATTGATGGTGGGTGAGCTGAGAACTATGGGGAAGGAGACGGGGTTTCCGTCCATTTCAAAGTGAAGGTCAACGTACTCTCTCTTTCCGGCGCCGCCGCAGCAGCTTTCGGTGGCGGTGAGCGTGCCTGTGACCTCGCCGGTAAGCGTGGGAGTCTTACCGTAGACGTATTTTCTCAGAAGCTCAAGAGCCTCTTTTCTGTCGGACACGAGGGGAGTCAGCTTTCGCTCTTGGAGCATGGCGGATATATGGGACATATTGAGTTCACCTCCTGAATTATTTCGCGGGGGTATTGAGTTTGCGGGGAGAATTTGTTATAATCCTCTTTGAAACTTACAAATAGATTGTAATACATTAAAGCCGGAATGTCAACCGCTCCGGCACAGTTTATTTTGCGGAGGGCATATGATAAAAAAGCTGTTTTTTGACCGGGAATTCTGGCGGTCTGCCATAACTCTGGGCCTTCCCGTCGCCCTGCAAAACCTGCTGATGAGCTCCCTGTCCCTTGTGGACACTTTGATGATATCCCAACTGGGTGACATTCCTCTTTCGTCCGTGGGAATGGCAGGTCAGCTGAGCTGGATGATGCAGCTCGTGATGTTCGGAATGATATCCGGCTCGTCCATATTCTTTTCCCAGTACTGGGGCGTTAAAGATATAAAGGGCATCCGCAAGGTCTACGGAATTCTCATCACCTTTGCCCTGGGAATCGCGGCGGTGTTCATGGTGACGGGTGCGCTTTTCCCGAAAACGGTCATTTCGGTCTTCAACAAAGACCCCGAAGTTATCGCCACCGGCGCGGAATATCTTCGCATTGCGGTATGGTCGTACCCTGCGGTGGCGCTGACCGGCATTTTCTCCGCTTTGCTTCGGTCGACGGAAAACGTTAAGCTTCCCATGTGGTCAAGCTTCGTCTCCTCGGCCATGAACGCAGTTTTGAACTGGTGCCTTATCTACGGCAAGCTGGGTCTTGATCCCATGGGTGTCCGTGGCGCCGCCACGGCAACGGTGATCTCCGCATGGAGCGGTACCATAGTCTGCTTTGCGATCTCCCTTATCAAAAAGAACCTGGTCATTTCCCCTATGAAAGAGGTCTTTGCCTACACAAAGCGGGATCTTGCCGATTTCTTCCGTGTGGCAACTCCGGTTATTATCAACGAGAGTATGTGGGGGCTGGGAACAGTATCCTACAATATCGTGTTCTCCCGCATGGGCTACGAATATTATGCGGCAATGTCCATCTTCCGCACCATGGACGGAATTATGTTCACCTTCTTCGTGGGTCTGTGCAACGCCTGCTGCGTTATGGTGGGCAAATCCATAGGAGCGGGACGTATAGAGGAGGCAAGACTTACCGCAAAGCGCTATACCTTCATCGTTCCTGCCCTGTCATTATTCACGGGAATTGCGGTGATGCTGCTGAGAAACCCCGTGGTCTCGCTTTTCAGCCTCACAGATTCCCTTTCCGAGACGGTCCGCTCTTCCGCCGCGGCGATAATTGCCATCTACGGCGTGGAATACGTCATGCGCAACATTCCCTATATCCAGATTGTCGGCATTTTCCGCCCTGCGGGGGACTCGTCCATCGGCATGAAGCTGGATCTGATCGGCGTCTGGGCGGTGGCACTGCCCCTCACGGTGCTCTCCGCCTTCGTGCTCAAGCTGCCTTTCCCGGCGGTTTTCGCCGTTATGGTGTTTTCAGAAGATCTTGCAAAGGTTCCCCTTTGCATCCTGCGCTACCGCTCGGGCAAATGGATAAAGCCCATCACCGAACAGGGGCGTGCAAGCCTTGAAAAAGCTGAGTAAACCGCCGTTTTAGTTGCAATAAACCCGTCAAAGCGTTGCCTTTGGACGATTTGGTCACATTGCGCCGGGTTGGGCGGGAAAAATTTGATTGTTTTCCTTGTTTAACTCATTTCACATTTGTGATATAATATACAAAACTCAAAGCTCGGGCGAAAAGAGGTTGAAACAGATGCCCAAGGTTACTATTAACGAAGAGCGCTGCAGAGGCTGCGAGCTCTGCACCACTGCCTGTCCCAAGAAGATCATCGCTCTGTCCAAAACTAAGCTCAACTCCGCCGGTTATCACCCTGCGGAAATTACCGATCAGAGCATTTGCATCGCATGTGCCATGTGCGCCCGTATGTGCCCCCACGTTGCGATCACCGTTGAAAAATAAACGAAAGGAAGTATAAAGACCATGTCCGACAAGATCCTTATGAAGGGCAACGAGGCTTTGGCCGAGGCTGCGATCCGCGCCGGTTGCCGCTTCTTTTTCGGATACCCCATAACTCCCCAGACCCAGCTTCCCGAATATATGGCCAAGAAGATGCCCAAGATCGGCGGTACCTTCCTTCAGGCCGAAAGCGAAGTTGCGGCCATCAATATGGTCCTTGGCGCCGCTTCTGCCGGTGTCCGCGTTATGACCTCCTCCTCCAGCCCCGGAATCTCCCTTAAGGCCGAGGGTATCTCCTATCTGGCCGGAAGCGACCTTCCCGCAGTTATCGTCAATATCCAGCGCGGCGGCCCCGGTCTTGGCGGCATTCAGCCCTCCCAGGCGGACTATTGGCAGGCCACCAAGGGTCTTGCCCACGGTGACTTCCGCGTGCTCTCCCTTGCCCCTGCGGGCATTCAGGAGGCCGTTGACCTTATGGGCACTGCCTTTGATCTGGCAGACAAATACCGTATGCCCGTTATGATCCTGGGCGACGGCATTCTGGGTCAGATGATGGAGCCTGTCCGTCTGCCCGACCCCGTTGAAAGCCTTCCCGAAAAGCCCTGGGCCACCACCGGCACCAAGGGCAAGAGAAAGCACAATATCGTAAACTCTCTCTACATTCAGCCCGAGGCTCTTGAAGAGATCGTCCGCGCCAGATACGAGCGCTACGCCCAGGTTGAGGCCAACGAGACCCGTGTTGAGACCTGGCTCTGCGACGATGCGGACATTATCGTCACTGCCTACGGCTCCACTGCCCGTATCTGCCGCAACGCCATCCGCGCCGCCCGCGCCGACGGCATCAAGGTCGGCATGATCCGCCCCATCACCCTCTGGCCCTTCCCCTCTGAGACCTACGCCGCCCACGTTCCCCACACCAAGGCCATCCTTGACGTTGAGATGAGCATGGGTCAGATGATCGACGACGTCCGTCTCGCCGTTGGAAACGCCGTTCCCGTGCACTTCTTTGGCCGCACCGGCGGTGTCGTTCCCACTCCGGCAGAGATCCGCGCCAGGATCGACGAAATTTGCAAGGAGGCTTAACCGATGTCCGTTGTTTTCAAGAAACCCGACGCCCTCTGTGACGTCACAATGCACTATTGCCCCGGCTGCACCCACGGCATCGTTCACCGTCTTGTTGCCGAGGTCATCGACGAGCTTGGCATCGTTGGCAATACCGTTGGCGTTGCCCCCGTTGGCTGTGCCGTTTTTGCCTACAACTACTTTGAATGCGATATGATCGAAGCCGCCCACGGCAGAGCTCCCGCCGTTGCCACCGGCTGCAAGCGCGCAAACCCCAACAACATCGTCTTTACCTATCAGGGCGACGGTGACCTTGCCGCCATCGGCACCGCCGAGACCGTTCACGCGGCCTCCCGCGGCGAAAACATCACCGTTATCTTCATCAATAACACCATCTACGGTATGACCAGCGGCCAGATGGCTCCCACCTCCCTGCCCGGACAGGTCACCACCACCTCTCCCTACGGCCGCGATCCCCGTCAGGCCGGCTTCCCCATCCGCGTTTGCGAGATGCTCTCCACCCTTTCCGGCACCGCTTACTGCGAGCGTGTCAGCGTGGACTGTGTAAAGAACGTCATGCAGGCCAAAAAGGCCATTAAAAAGGCCTTTGAGAACCAGATCGCCGGCAAGGGCTTCTCCCTTGTTGAGGTCCTTTCCACCTGCCCCTCCAACTGGGGACTCTCTCCCCTGGAGTCTCTGGAAAGACTTCGCCGCGACATGATCCCCTATTATCCCCTTGGCGTTTACTGCGACAAAGAGCCCTTTGCGGCATTCGAGGAGGCGGCAAAGTAAATGAAAGAGTATAATATCCTTATCGCCGGTTCCGGCGGACAGGGCGTTCAGACCATCGGCAAGCTCATGACCGAGATCGGCATGGAGAACGGCTTTGAGGTCTCCTTCATTCCCTCCTACGGCCCTGAGATGCGCGGCGGCACCTCCAACTGCGGCGTAAACATCAGCGAAGAGCCCATCGCTTCCCCCCTTGTTGTCACTCCCACCGACCTCGTTGCTCTCAACCTGCCCTCTCTGGACAAGTTCGAGTCCACCGTGGTTCCCGGCGGCAACATTATCTACGACTCCGACCTTATCTCCCGCAAGCCCGCGAGAGATGACGTTAACTATTTTGCCATTCCCTTCACCTCTCTGGCAGAAAAGCTGGGCGTCAGAGCAAACATGCTGGTCTCCGGCAAGCTTCTTGGCGTTACCGGTCTTTGCGCTCCCGAGGGAGCTGAAAGCACCATCCGCGCTCTCACCGTAAAGCGTCCCGCCCTGTTTGAGCCCAACATGAAGGCTCTCCGCGCAGGCTACGAGCTTTAAAAAACCGACAAAAAACGCGTCCGTAAAGCTACGGACGCGTTTTTTGTCGGTTTGAAATTTTTATTTCTTTTCCTGGCTGAGAAGCCATGCCCACATCTCTTCGCTTTCGTAGGTGGCCGTCCAGCTGTCGTGGTCAACGCCGGGGTATTCGGTGACTTTGGGCTCAACGGCGCCGGGATTGACGCCGATGCGGCTCTTCAGAGCGGCGATCATGTCCCGGGTGTAGCGCACGTCAACGACGCTGTCCGCATCCCCGTGGAAGGCCCACACGGGAACGGAGCAGAACTCTTCCGCTGTCCAGGGGCTTCCGCCGCCGCAGACCGGAACTGCCGCCGCAAAGAAATTGCCCCAGCGGGCAAGCATTGCCCAGGTGCCAAAGCCGCCCATGGAAATGCCGGTTATGTATATGCGCCTGGGGTCGGCGTTGTATTTCTGGGCAACAATGTCGATAAAGACCTTCAGAGCCTCGGTCTTGTCGGTCCAGTGAGCCTTTTCGGGGCACTGGGGAGCAACGCAGATGAAATTGGGTCTCCAGCCCTCTTTTTCAATGCGCTTGAAGGGGCCGTGGACGGAGAGAAGCCGGGCGTCGTCGCCCCGCTCTCCGGCGCCGTGGAGAAAGATGACCAGGGGAAGCTGTTCTGTGGGAACGCGGCCCTCGGGAATATAGACCATGTGGTTGAAGCTCTCTTTAAGGGACAGGGCAAGAATCTGGGAAGACAGCATTTTTCTTTTCCTCCTGTTTTTTACCTGAAGCGCAGGGCTTCGGCAATGTGGTGTTTTCTTATTTTCTCCGACCCCTCAAGGTCGGCAATGGTTCGGGATATTTTTAAGAGCCTGCTGTAGGATCTGGCGGTGAGCCCCAGCCTGTCAAAGGCGGAGCGGACGATGGCCTTTTCCTCGGTACCCAGCTCACAGACGTCGTCGGTCATCTCGGCGGGGAGGTGGGCGTTGCAGGTGACACCGGCATCCTTGTAGCGCTGGGCCTGGATCGCCCGGGCGCGGTTAACTCTCTCCCGGACGGCGGCAGAGCTTTCGGCCTTGCTTCGCTCGCTGATCTCGTTAAAGGTGACCTCAGGGACGTTGACGAAAAGGTCGAGCCTGTCCCTCATGGGGCCGGAGATACGTCCGGCGTAGTTTTTTACCATGTTTGCCGAGCAGGTGCACCGGCCGGAGGGATGGCCGTACCATCCGCAGGGGCAGGGGTTCATTGCACCGATGAGCATGAAGCGGCTGGGGTAGTTGACGGTGCCCGTGGCGCGGGAGATCACCACCTCGCCGTCCTCAATGGGCTGGCGGAGCACGTCGAGAGTCTGTCTTGTGAACTCGGGAAGCTCGTCTAAAAAGAGCACGCCATTGTGTGCAAGGCTGACCTCGCCGGGGTGAAGGTCGCTTCCGCCGCCGGTAAGGCTCACAGCGGAGGTGGTGTGGTGGGGGGAACGGAAGGGTCGGAGAGTGACAAGGGGCTGTTCCCGGCACACAAGTCCGGCAACGGAGTATATTTTCGTGGTCTCAAGGCTTTCGGCGTGGGTCATGTCCGGTAGAATGGTGGGAATGCGCTTTGCAAGCATGCTCTTTCCCGAACCCGGAGGACCGCAGAGAAGGGCGTTGTGTCCCCCTGCGGCGGCGATCTCAAGGGCGCGCTTGGCGCTCTCCTGGCCTTTGACGTCGGAAAAGTCCACGGGGTAGGAGGAGGCCATGCTGCCCGGGGAGGCGGTTGTGGGCACGGCGGGGGTGAAGCCCTGGATTATTGAGACAACCTCTGTCACGCTGTTACAGCCGATAACATCAAGCGCGCCTGCCAGAGCGGCCTCTTCGGCGTTTTCCCCGGGGACGAAGATGCGCTTCATTCCGGCTTTTCCCGCGGCAATTGCGGCCGGAAGCGCGCCGTTCACCGGGCGAAGCTTGCCGTCCAGAGAGAGCTCACCGATGAAGGCGGTCTCGGAAAAGTCGGCCTTTATCTGTTCCCCGGCAACCAAAATGGCCAGCAGAATTGGCAGGTCGTAGAGCGCGCCTGCCTTTCGGGTGTCCGCAGGGGCGAGGTTGACGGTTATTCTGCGCATGGGAAATTCAAATCCGCAGTTTTTGATGGCGGCGCGAACCCTTTCCCGGGATTCGCGCACGGCGGCGTCGGGAAGCCCCACCACGTCAAAGGCGGGAAGCCCCCCGGAAAGAAAACACTCGCAGGACAGCGCGTAGCCGTCTATTCCGTTGATGCCGGTGGACCAGATTCGGGATATCATGATTCTCTCTCCTGTTAAGCTTCCGGATGTGTTCTGTGAGGAAAAATGGAATATTACCGTGACTATTATATCACATTCCCATTCCATCTTCAAGGTGAATATAATTGAGGCGTACTTCCCCTCCGGGGGGAGTACGCCTCAATTCCGCATTATTTACTTAAGGTTCAGAGTGCCGTTGGCCTTTGCCCGGAGATAGGCGTTTATGAAGCCGTCAAGGTCGCCGTCCATAACGGCGTTGACGTTGCCCACCTCAAAACCGGTGCGGTTGTCCTTAACGAGGGTGTAGGGCATGAAAACGTAGGAGCGGATCTGGCTTCCCCATTCAATGGCCTTCTGGTCGCCCTTGATGTCGGAGATCTTTTCGTAGTGCTCGCGCTCTTTTATCTCGATGAGCTTTGAACGGAGCATACGCATTGCGACCTCGCGGTTCTGGTGCTGGGATCTTTCGTTCTGGCAGGCAACAACGATGCCGGTGGGAATGTGGGTTATGCGTATGGCAGATTCGGTCTTGTTGACGTGCTGACCGCCGGCGCCGCTGGAACGGTAGGTGTCCACCTTGATGTCCTCGTCACGGATCTCAACCTCAACGCTGTCGTCGATAAGGGGCATGACCTCAACTGCGGCAAAGGAGGTGTGACGTCTGCCGGAAGCGTCAAAGGGACTCACGCGGACAAGACGGTGAACACCGGCCTCGCACTTGAGGTAGCCAAAGGCGTTTTCGCCTTCAAAAAGAAGGTCTGCGGACTTTATGCCGGCTTCGTCGCCGTCCAGCATATTTGTGACCTTAACGTTAAGACCTCTGCGCTCGCCCCAGCGGATGTACATACGGGAGAGCATAAGCGCCCAGTCCTGAGCCTCGGTGCCGCCGGCGCCTGCGTGGAGGGAGAGGACGCAGTTGGTGTTGTCGTATTCGCCGGAGAGCATGGCGGCAAGACGGGCTTCTTCGCTCTGGGATTCCAGAGCCTCAAGCTCGGCGCCGATCTCTTCGGAAAAGCTGTCGTCGTTTTCCTCGATGGCCATCTGGATCATGACCTTAACGTCCTCGGTGCGGGATCTCAGCTTGTCGACCATGTTGATCTTGTTCTGAGCCTGTTTGAGCTTCTGGAGGACCTTTTGGGAATTGGCCATATCGTCCCAAAATTCGGGGGAGGCGCTTTTTTCTTCCAGCTCACGGGCTTCGATGCGAAGGTTTTCAATATCCAGAGCGTCGGAGATTTCGTCGATAACGGGGGAAAGAGCAAGAGCTCGCTGCTTGTATTCGTCGAGTTCGATCATTGAGTGTAAATCCTTTTTTTGCATTTTCTATCTTAATATTATATCAGAAATCCGCTCTTATGTAAAGTGGTGCGTTTGAAACAGCGTTAAAAAAAACGGGTTGGCGGTTGCTTTATATGTACATAGTTCCAAATTTTCGGCAGGGGAGAAAAAACAGTTGAAATTCGCCTTGAAATGCGATAAAATGTAGGTGTTAGATTATGGGGAGGTGTTTCTTTTTTATGGAAAAAAGCTGTCTCAAGGTTGCTGTGGTAATGGGCTCGGCAAGTGATGCCGAAGCGCTTAAGCCCTGCTTTAAAACTTTGGAAGAATATGGCGTACCCTTTGATGTTCGTATAATCTCCGCCCACCGTTCTCCGGGAGCGGCGTTTTCATTTTCGTCTTCCGCCAGATCTGCGGGCTACGGTGTAATTATCGCCGCCGCAGGAATGGCCGCCCACCTTGCAGGCGCCATGGCCGCAAATACGACTCTGCCCGTCATCGGCATTCCCATGAAGTCCTCCGTTCTTGACGGAATGGATGCTCTTCTCGCCACAGTTCAGATGCCCTCCGGCGTGCCCGTTGCAACAGTTGCCATAAACGGCGCAAAGAACGCGGCTCTGCTGGCTATCCAGATACTCTCCCTTTCGGACATGGACCTTGCAGCTAAGCTTGCCGAGGCCAAGGAAAAGCTCCGGGAGGAGACCGAAGCAAAGGACGCCGCAGCGGCAGAACTTTGCGGACTCAACTAAACCTATTCTGTTTTATTTAAGGAGAAAATATGTTCAATAACGATAAGCTCCGGGAAGAGTGCGGTATTTTCGGTATCTGGGCTCTTTCGGGAGAGGATATCGACCCGATCCGCGCGACCCACACCGCTCTTTACTGCCTCCAGCACAGAGGTCAGGAGGCCTGCGGAATTGCCGCCAACGACCGCGGTGTTATCAACTGCACAAAGGGTCTGGGTCTTGTTTCCGACGTTTTCAACGGAGAAAACCTTTCCAAGCTCACCGGCAACGTGGTTCTGGGTCACGTGCGCTATGCGACCAAGGCCGACAACGACCATTTCAGCGCCCAGCCCATCGTTATCAGCCACATGAAGGGCAATCTTGCCATCGCTCACAACGGAATGATAACCAATGCTCCCATACTTCGTGCGGAGCTTGAGCAGAAGGGCTGTGTTTTCCACACCCGTACCGACGGCGAGATAATCGCCTACCTCATCGTTGCAGAGCGCCTGAACAGCTCTTCCATCGAAGAGGCCGTTCAAAAGGCCTGCGCCAGACTTGAGGGTGCTTATTCCCTTCTGGTCATGAGCCCCAGAAAGCTCATTGCCGTCCGCGACCCCCACGGTTTCCGTCCCCTTTGCATGGGCACTCTCGACGGAAGTCCGGTGTTTTCCAGTGAATCCTGTGCATTCAACGCCATCGGCGCAAAGCTGGTTCGCGACGTTAAGCCCGGAGAGCTGATCCTTGTTGAGAACGGTGTGCTCCGTTCCATTGACATGGCCATTAACACTTGCCGTTCCTCTCTTTGTGTTTTCGAGTACGTTTACTTTGCCCGTCCCGACAGCGTCATCGACTCCCTCTCCGTGGATCTTGCCAGACAGCGCATGGGCGAGTTTTTGGCGGACGAGTATCCCGTTGAGGCGGACGTTGTCATCGGCGTTCCGGATTCCGGCCTCAGCGCCGCCGTTGGCTATGCCAAACGCTCCGGCATTCCCTATGGCGTAGGTTTTATTAAAAACCGCTACATCACCAGAACCTTTATCCAGCCCACCCAGCGTGACCGTGAAAACGCTGTCCGCCTTAAGCTGAACGCAATGGCCTCCGAGGTCTACGGCAAGCGCGTTGTCATGGTGGACGATTCCGTTGTCCGCGGAACGACTGTCGCACGCATAGTCTCCCTTCTCCGTGAGGCCGGCGCAACGGAGGTCCACATGAGAATTGCCAGCCCGCCCTTCGTCGCCCCCTGTTATTACGGCACCGACGTGCCCGATAAAAAGATGCTCCCTGCGGCAAACCACAGCATTGAAGAGATGAAAAACATCTTCGGCGTGGACTCTCTGGGCTTCCTGTCCATGAACGCCCTTGAGGTCATCGCAAAGAGCTGTTCCCTGGACTTCTGCACCTCCTGCTTCACCGGCGATTACCCCGTTGTTCCCAAAAACGACGGACCTATTTCAAAATACGAAAGAAAACTGGACTAACAAAAGAAAGGCGGCTTAACCAACATGAGCGGTTCATTCTCTGAAATCTACAAATCTGCAGGTGTTGATATCACTGCGGGATACAAAGCGGTGGATCTTATGAAGCCCCACGTCAAGAGCACCTTTATTCCCGGCGTTCTGGGCGGCATCGGCGGCTTTGGCGGACTTTTCCAGCCCGACCTCACCGGCATCAAGGAGCCTGTTCTCGTCTCCGGCACCGACGGTGTGGGCACCAAGCTGAAGATCGCATTCCTCACCGGCAAGTTCGACACCGTCGGCATAGACTGTGTTGCCATGTGCGTTAACGACGTTGTCTGCGCCGCGGCAAAGCCCCTTTTCTTCCTTGACTATATCGCAGTCGGCAAAAACCGCCCCGAGGTCGTGGCAGACATCGTCAAGGGCGTAAGCGCCGGTTGCATCAAGGCCGGATGCGCTCTTATCGGCGGCGAGACCGCAGAGATGCCCGGCTTCTACCCTGAGGACGAGTTTGACCTGGCAGGCTTCTGCGTGGGTCTTGCGGATAAGAGCAAGATCACCGACTGCGCCTCCATCCGTCATGGCGACGTCATCATCGGAATGCCCTCCACCGGCGTTCACTCCAACGGCTTCAGCCTTGTGAGAAAGCTGCTGGTAAACGGCGAGGACTCCATGAAGGTCTACAGCGACGAGCTTGGCATGACCGTTGGCGAGGCTCTGCTCACCCCAACCGAGATCTACGTAAAGCCCCTTCTGGCCCTTATGGATTCCGTAAAGGTCAAGGGCGCCGCCCACATCACCGGCGGCGGCTTCTACGAGAACGTTCCCCGTATGCTCCCCGAAGGCGTTTGCGCCGTGCTCGATACCAAGGCGATCCCCGTGCTTCCCATCTTCGACCTCCTTGCCAAAACCGGCAATATCGAGGCCAGAGAGATGTACAACACCTTTAACATGGGCGTTGGCATGATGGTGGCCGTTGATTCCGCCGACGCGGACAAGGCCGTTGCCGTGCTCCGTGAAAACGGTATCAAGGCTCAGATCATGGGCTCCTGCAAGTCCGGCGAGACCGGCGTTGAGCTGGTATGATCCGGGTCGCAGTTCTCGTTTCCGGCGGAGGCACTAACCTCCAGGCGCTTATCGACGCCGAAAAGGCCGGACAGATCCTGCCGGGAAAGCTTTCCCTGGTCATCAGCAACAAGCCCGGAGTAAAGGCCCTTGACCGGGCCGAAAAGGCCGGCATTCCCGCGACCGTTGTGGAAAGCGCCGGAAAGACCCAGGCGGAGTTTGACGCTGAGCTTGACCGTGTTCTCTGTGAAAACGGCATTGAGATCGTCGTTTTGGCGGGATTTTTGCGGGTGCTGGGCGAGGCCTTCGTTAAAAAATACGACCGCCGCATCATAAACGTCCACCCCTCCCTCATCCCCTCCTTCTGTGGGGACGGGTTCTACGGTCTTCGCGTTCACGAGGCCGCCCTTGCCCGGGGCGTCAAGGTCACCGGTGCAACGGTCCACTTCGTAAACGAGATCACCGACGGGGGAGAGATCATCCTCCAAAAGGCAGTTTCCATTCTTCCAGGCGATACCGCCGAAAGCCTTCAGCTCCGGGTCATGGAGCAGGCAGAGTGGATAATCCTGCCCAAGGCTTTGCAGCTCGTGTGCGCGGAATATAAAAAATAATTTTTTATCAGGAGAAAACAAAAGATGAAGATAGATAATCTTGCCGCCAATCTTTCCTCCAACAGCTATCCCGGCCGCGGAATCGTGGTCGGAACCACCGCCGACGGAAAGTACACCGCCATCGCCTATTTCATCATGGGCCGCAGCGTAAACTCCAGAAACCGCGTTTTCGTTGCCGAGGGCGAAGAAATGCGCACCAAGGCCTTTGACGAGGCAAAGCTGGTGGACCCCTCCCTTATCATCTACTACCCCGTCCGCGTTGTTGGTGACACCACCGTTGTCACCAACGGCGACCAGACCGATACCGTCCGCGACGGACTTCTGCTTGGCGGAAGCTTCGAAAGCGCTCTCCGCACCCGTTGCTTCGAGCCCGACGCCCCCAACTACACCCCCAGGATCTCCGCCATCGTTGAAAAGGGCGGCGACTACCGTATGTCCATTCTCAAGAGCATGGACGGTGACCCCTCCGTCTGCCTGAGGCAGTTCTTCGACTACGCCCCCAAGGCCGGTGTGGGACACTTTATTCACACCTATTCCGGCGACGGCAACCCCCTTCCCTCCTTTGCCGGCGAGCCCGAGGTTGTGGGCATCGAAGGCGATATCGAAAGCTTCACCGAAACCGTCTGGACGAGCCTTAACGAGGAAAACAAGGTCTCCCTCTTCGTTCGGTTCATCGACCGCGAGACCGGCGAGACCCAGACCCGCATTGTAAACAAGAACGTTGACTAAGCAATAACTAAGGAGAATAAAAATGAAAGAAATTGCCCTTAAGTACGGCTGTAACCCCAATCAGCTTCCTGCAAGGATCTTCATCGAGGACGGCGAGCTTCCCGTTGAAGTGCTCAGCGGCCGTCCCGGATACATCAATTTCCTCGACGCTCTCAACGGCTGGCAGCTTGTCCGCGAGCTGAAGGCCGCCACCGGTCTTCCTGCCGCAACCTCCTTCAAGCACGTCAGCCCTGCCGGCGCCGCCGTTTACGCTGAGATGAGCGACGTTGAGAAAAAGGTCTGCTTTGTGGACGATCTTGAGCTTTCTCCCCTGGCCGTGGCATACGCCCGTGCCCGCGGTGCGGACAGAATGTCCTCCTACGGCGACTTTATCTCCCTTTCCGACGTTTGCGACATTGAAACTGCCCGTCTGATCTTCCGCGAGGTCTCCGACGGCGTTATCGCTCCCGGCTACACCGACGAGGCTCTTGCCCTGCTCAAGGAAAAGCGTAAGGGCGGCTACGCCATCATCAAGGTCGACCCCGACTACGAGCCCGACCTCACCGAGCGCAAGCAGGTCTTCGGCGTCACCTTCGAACAGCGCAGAAACGACGCTGTCCACACCGTTGACTCTCTGAAGAACATCGTCACCGCCAACAAGGATCTCCCCGCCGAGGCCGCAAGAGACCTTCTCGTTGCCCTCATCACCCTCAAATACACCCAGTCCAACTCCGTCTGCTACGCCCACAACGGCATGGCCATCGGCATCGGTGCCGGCCAGCAGAGCCGCATCCATTGCACCAGACTTGCCGGCAACAAGGCCGACAACTGGTGGCTCCGCCAGAGCCCCCAGGTCATGAACCTGCCATTCCTGCCCGACCTGAAGCGTCCCGACCGCGACAACGCCATCGACCTCTACATTGGCGAGGACTATATGGACGTTCTTGCCGACGGCGCATGGCAGACTCTGTTCACCGAGTGTCCCCCCGTGTTCACCGCCGAGGAAAAGAAGGCCTATCTTGCCACCAAGACCGGCGTTGCCCTTGGCTCTGACGCTTTCTTCCCCTTCAGCGACAATATCGACCGCGCCCACAGAAGCGGTGTTTCCTACGTCGCCCAGCCCGGCGGCTCCATCCGCGACCAGATCGTTATCGACGCCTGCGACAAATACGGCATGGTTATGGCCTTCACCGGTCTGCGCCTGTTCCACCATTGATTTTTGTTTAGGAGAACGGCATGAAAGTTTTGATCGTTGGCGGAGGCGGCAGAGAGCACGCCATTGCCTCCGCACTTCTGCGGGACGAGCGCGTTAGTGAGCTTGTCTGCGCCCCGGGAAACGGCGGAATTGCAAAGCTTGCCCGCTGTGTTCCGGTTAAAGCTACCGATATCGAGGGTCAGGTTGCCCTTGCTCTCGAAGAAAAGCCCGACCTTGTGGTGGTCGCACCGGACGATCCTCTGGCCATGGGTCTTGTGGACCGTCTCACCGAAAAGGGCATCCGTGCCTTTGGCCCCAACGCGGCGGCGGCTCAGATAGAGGCCAGCAAGTCCTTTGCAAAGAGCCTTATGGAAAAATACGGCATTCCCACGGCGGCCTGCGGCGTGTTTGACGATGCGGAGTCTGCCAGGGCATACGTCAAAGAAAAGGGCGCGCCCATCGTTGTCAAGGCGGACGGTCTTGCTCTTGGCAAGGGCGTTACCGTTGCTTCTACCGTTGAAGAGGCTCTCGAGGCCGTCGACAGTGCCTTTGGAGGCGCATTCGGCGCCGCCGGCAGCAGGGTCGTCATTGAAGAGTGTCTTTTCGGGCCGGAAGTGAGCATGCTCTGCTTCACCGACGGCAAGAGCATTAAGACCATGGTTCCCTCCCAGGATCACAAGCGTGTCTTCGACGGGGACAAGGGCCCCAACACCGGCGGCATGGGCGCGGTATCTCCCGTTCCCTGCTACACCGAAGAGATCCACGACCGCTGTGTCAAAGAGATCTTTGAGCCCACCGTTGCGGCAATGAACGCCGAGGGCTGTACCTTTAAGGGCGTTCTCTACTGCGGACTTATGCTCACCGAAAACGGCCCCAAGGTCATTGAATACAACTGCCGCTTTGGCGACCCCGAGACCCAGGTGGTTCTGCCCCGTCTTGAGTCCAGCCTGCTTGAGATAATGCTGGCAATCACCGAGGAGAGGCTCTCCGAGGTGGACGTTGTCTGGGACAAGGGTGCCTGCGTTACCGTGGTTCTTGCCAGCGGAGGCTACCCCGGAAAATATCAGACCGGTTTTGAGATCTCCGGCATCGAAGAAGCGGAAAAGGCCGGCGGTCTTGTGTTCCACGCGGGCACGAAAGCCGGCGAAAACGGCGCAGTGCTCACCTCCGGCGGCCGCGTTCTTGCGGTCTCTGCCAAGGCAGATGATCTGGACAGCGCTCTTGCCAACGCCTACGCCGCGGCAGAAAAGATCGACTTTGAAGGCAAACACTTCAGAACCGACATTGGCTGTCACGCAAAATAAATAACGTAATAAACGGCACCGCCAAGACCCTTTGGCGGTGCCGTTATTTTGCTGTTGGGGCTCAGTTTTCCCTGAGGTGTGCTTCAAGCTGAGCTTCAATGAGGGCCTTCATTTCGGAAAGCTCGGGTGTGGGGCTCTTCGCCGGTTCCGCAGGCGCAAAAGCAAAACAGAGCGGCAAGAGCCAAAACAAGGGACAAAAGCGTTTTTTATGGGAAGAACTCCTTATTCACCTTCGCTCGGCAGTGAAGGTGTAAAGCCCTGCGTCGTAGAAAAGGGGGGAATCTATTTTGCCGTCCATAAGGTCTTCTTTTGAGAAATAGATCAGCTTTTTGGGGAAGCTCTCTCTGGTCTCAACTCCGTTTACGGTGACCGTTTGGGAGGTCGGCTCGGGTTCACCCTGGGGAGTGAGGTTCAAATATGCGTAGATCAGCCCATTTTCGGTCTCTGAGATGGGGCGATACAGACTCAGCGAGGGAGGAAGCTCTACGGCAAACTGCTCGCCCGAGTCAATATCGGTCAGCGTTGGAGACGAACCGGATTCAAGGCTGTAGAGGCGGCCGTTGTAAACGAAGGCGTCATGACCGTAGCCGGAGTAGACGATCTTGTCCATGGGTGTGATCTCGGCGATCTCTTCCGTGTTAAGGTTTACGATGCGGCTCTTTTTTTCGTTTGGTACCTTAACGCTGAATATCCCGTCGATGGGGGCGGTAAGGCTGCTGAGCTCAGTTCCCCGGGGAAGCTTGCCCTGGGCAATGAATCCGTCAAGAACTTCGGCGTAATCCGTTTGCGTGACTTTTCCGGTGGAAAGCTCAATAAGGTAGACCGTGCCGCTGTATTCCAGGGCGGCGTGGGTGGAGGTTATCTGGTGTATCCGGTTTCCCTGTCCCGATTCCGGGGGAAGCACGTATGAAGCGATGACCTTCATCGTCTCCGTCTCAAGGTCGTAGCCGCAAAGCCAATGGGTGACTCCGTCGCTGTCGCCCCCCTCGTCGAACTTGATCGTATCGGAAGAGGAGCATGCGTCGAAATAGATCACATTTCCCGCGATTGCTCCCTGGTTTGTGGAGAAAACGACGTTGTCTTCCTCTGTTCCGTCCGGGCGGATAAAAGGCTGATCCTCAAGGGGGACCTTGTGGGAGAGTGTTCCGTCGAGAGAATAGTAGTAAGCGTGAAGCTTATATCCGTCCTCTTCGTGGAGATCTGAGATAACGAAGATCTCATCTTTTGTAACTCCGTAGCAGATAGTGAGCAGCTGCCCGTAAAAGCTGTTGGCAAAACACTCTTCGGTTTCGTGGGTGCAGGCCGCGTTGAAGCAGATGGGAAAAAGGGTTTTAGCCTCTTCATCGAAAATGCAGAAGAGGGGAAAGGTGCTTTCGCCGCTGACGTAGTTCTCTCCGAAAATATCGTGCGGGTTGGCGGATATCAGAGCGCCGCCGCGAATGGGACGGGCAGTGGATCCGTATTGAGCGGTGGCTTTCGGAAAGCCGGTATCCAGAAGATCGTATTTATATTCGCTTTTTCCGCAGGCGGAAAGCGAAAGCAGACAGACAGCCGCAAGCAAAAACGGGATAAGGCGTTTTGGTTTGATAATGTTTCCGAACATAATTTAAGGCTCCTTTCATAAGCTCGCATGGTTCATTGTGCTGATCCACATTAAAATATTATCACATGTATAAATAGTTGTCAAGGCTGATTTTGTAAGCAAGTAAAATATTTTTACAAAACGGAGCAAAAATTCGTTGACACAGCGCAAAAAAACGATATAATATAATTGTGGGATTTGATTTCATCCGAGGACTTGTCCTTGGATTTCATCTGAACGAAGTGAAGATTTCATCGTTGCCGCGCAACGATTTCATTAAACCAACAGAAAAAGAGATAACATTTCGGATTGATCCGATTTGTTATCTCTTTCTGTCGTTATAAGGGTTTGGACTTAGCCCATTTGAGTTTGACTGGTCAAATGCGATGCTTGCTCTTTTTTTGTTTTACTCAACGGTATAGGCTGTGACTTTTCCGTTTTCCCATCTGCAGGAGACTTTTTTGCCGCCTCTGGCGCGGAAGTTGCGGAATTCGCCGTTTTTCCATGAGGGCGGAAGGGCGGGCAGAAGCTCGAGCTCTTTTCCCTGGCTTTGGAGAAGCATTTCCGCAATTGCGGCACAGCCGCCAAAGTTTCCGTCTATCTGGAAGGGGGGATGGTTGTCGAAAAGGTTGGGAAGGGTGCTCTTTTTAAGGAGCATGGTGATGTGCTTTTCGGCTTCGGTGCCGTTTTTCAGCCGGGCATAGAAATTTGTGACCCATGCCCTGCTCCAGCCGGTGTGACCGCCGCCGTGGGAAAGGCGGCGCTGGATGGTCTTTTCCGCCGCGGCGAAGAGCTCCGGCGTGCCGTCCCGTGTGATCTGGGTGGAGGGGTGGAGGGCGTAAAGGTGGGAGACGTGGCGGTGGCCGGGCTCTTCCTCTTCGTAGTCCTCCTGCCACTCAAGAATATTGCCCTTGCTTCCGATTGCCATGGGGGGCAGGCCGGCAAGCTTTTCGGCAACGGCAGAGAGAAATTCCCCGTCGGTCTCCCCAACCTCCTGGGCGTAGGTGAGAATTCCGTTGAACAGATCCCGGAGGATCTGAATGTCCATGCTGGGTCCGGCGCAAAGGCCGGTGGTTCGGCCGGTGACGGGGTCGATGAACTTGTTCTCCGGGGAGTTGGAGGGGCAGGTCACGGTGTAGCCCGTGCGGGGGTCAACGGTGAGGAAGTCCAGGAAGAACTCTGCGCTTCCGCGGATAACGTGCCAGTATTTTTTCAGAACGTCGCTTGAGGGGTCAAAACGCCTGTGCTCAAAGAAATGGGTGCAGCACCATGCCCCTGCGGTGACGAACGCGCCCCAGGAGGGACTTTCGCCGGGGGAGGTAAAGCCCCAGGGGGTGGTTATGGTGTGTGCCACCCAGCCACGGCAATTGTACATGGTTCTGGCGGTCTCGCGGCC
>SVLY01000028.1 GCA_015067715.1 Oscillospiraceae bacterium
TGCCGCTGAGGACGTTGGGACGGTGTGAACGGGTTTTTGACCGACGAAGACCCGGAGGCGGTTTTTTACGCCCTGTGCCAACTTTACGGAAACCGGGAACTGACGAAAAGTGTTGGGGAGAGGGCAATGAACGGTCTGTACGTATCCTGGGAAGACGCTGTAAGGACGGCCAATGAGAGATATTCAGAGGTGAGAGAAAAGTGGCTCTCCGGAGGATATGACAAAAAAAGGCTGTCCCACGACGGGTTATGGAGACGAAACGGAAAAATGATGGACTTTCTCTCTGCAGGGAATAAAGCATGAAGAAAAAGCTGTTGTCTGTTGGCGCGGTGGTCCTGTGCGCAGTTGCCCTTACGGTCTTTTTGCTCAGCCAAAGGGGTGTGACAGCAGAAACCATTGCGGAAGTTTCTCCGGGAAATAAGGTTCTTGGGGCTTTTATGATAGTGGCCTTATACGGGCTGAAGTCTCTGAGCATCGTTTTTCCCGTTACGGTGATAACCGTTGCCTGCGGCCTGATGTATTCCCCCTTCGTGGCTCTTGCCGTTAATATTTGCGGCATGTGGTTTTGTCTCAGCCTTCCCTATTTTATTGGCCGACGCAGTCCGGGAAGGATCAACCGGATCCTCTGCGGGAAATTCAAGGCTATGAAAAGCTTCTCCGGAGAAATATGCCGCCGGCCGGGGATGCTGTCCTGCTTTTTAAGAGCCGTTTGCCTTTTTCCCGGTGATATGGTAAGTTATTATCTCGGTTCTCTCAAGGTAAACTATTGGCGCTATATTCTGGGGAGCTTTTGCGGCGTTGCACCGGGACTTGTGGCAGGCTCACTGTTTGGAAGTGCGGTCACAGACCGCAACAGCGCAATGTTCTGGATTTCCGGGGGACTATGTGTTCTTGCGGCACTGATCTCGGGAGGTATGTATCTGGTTGGCAAACAGAAAGGAAAGGACAGTGACGGTGAAAGTCAGACGGTGGAAGGTTAAGCTGTTATTAAAACGGGTTGCGGTGATCGTTGCCTTAATTCTTGAGCTTGCCGTTTTTGCAGGTCTTATTCTTTATAAAAGCTCGGTTTCAAAGACCTTTGCCTTTGCTCTGAGAACTCTCAGCCTGTTTATGGCTCTTTGGATAATCTCCCGGGATATGAAAGCCGAGTTTAAGCTTTCCTGGGTCTTCATGATTCTGGTATTTCCCGTTTTCGGGGGAGTGACTTATCTTCTCTTCGTTCAGCTTCCGGGCAGAAAAAGGAATACCGAAGTCCTGAGAAAAGAGACCTTTTCCGGAGAGACAATGCCCGAACGGTATCTCAGCTCGTTTGCAGAGACGAGGATATGTGATAACTGTCTTGTGGAATATCTTTCGTCGGGGAAAGCAAAGCTTGAGCGGCTTATAGCTGAGCTTGAAAAAGCCGGGAGATATATTTTTCTTGAGTATTTCATAATCGAATCCGGGGAGATGTGGGACGCCGTCTTTGAGGTTTTGGCGCGTAAAGCCGCCGGGGGAGTCGAGGTTCGTCTGATCTACGATGACGTGGGTTGTTTCATGGCCTTGCCGGACGGATATTCAGAAAAGCTTTCAGAATGCGGAATCAAAGCTGCCGTTTTCAACTCCTTTAAACCGCTGTTCAAAACAAGCGTACATAACCGTGATCACAGAAAGATAGTTGTGATAGACGGTGAGTGTGCGTTTACGGGGGGAATAAACCTTGCGGACAGCTACATAGACAAGGGCAGGAAATTCCGGAGCTGGAAGGACGCCTCTGTTCTTGTAAAGGGCGAGGCCGCCTGGAGTCTTGGAAAAATGTTTCTTAAGATATGGGACGGTATAACGGGGGAGCAGACCGGGTATTGCAATTACCTTCCCGAAAGAACAGCCTACGGATCCCACAGGGCTGTTGCCTATGGGGACAGTCCTTTTGACGGCGAAAACGTATGCGAGAACCTTTATCTTAACATGATCAATTCCGCCACGGAATCCCTTTACATATCCACGCCGTATCTTGTTATTGACGAGGTCATGATTTCGTCAATATGCCTTGCCGCAAAAAACGGTGTTGACGTCCGGATAATGATACCCGAAAAAGGCGATCATTGGTTCGTTCACGTTTTTACAAGAGCCTGCTGTGAGGAGCTTATAGCCTCCGGAGTGAAAATATATGAGTATATTCCGGGATTTATACACTCTAAGGTGATCGTGGCTGATGGAAGTCAGGCAACTGTGGGTACAGCGAATCTTGACTACCGCAGTTTTAACTTCCATTACGAGTGCGGCCTGTTGTTTTCCCGGTCTGATGCTGTTGAAGCCTGTCAAAATGATTTTCTCGACTCAATTGCCTGTTGCCGGGAAATGAATATCCACCGTTGCAGAAAAAGATGGTTTTCCCGTTTTCTTTCTGCTGTGCTGAGAGTCTTTTCTCCGCTTATGTAAAAATCGGCCGGAATACAGAAATTCCGGCCGATTTTGGTTTTCACAGCACGAGCTCAAAGAGATGCTCGGTGCGTTCCTCCGTGGGGGCGAGGCGGTTGAACCTTCCGCCGCGGGAGGAGACGTAGCTCATGCCCAGCTTTTTGGCGAGGGCAATGGACGGTGCGTTTTCGCTGTCGCAAAGGGCGATGAAGCGTTTTATGCCACGGTTTTCCGAAAAGTAAGCCATCAGCGCTTTTGCTGCCTCGGCGGCAAAGCCACGGCCGCAATACTTTTTGGAGACGATCCAGGCAAACTCCGCCTTTTCGGGCTCCTCCGGAAAGAAGTAGAGGGTCAGATCTCCCGCCACCTCTCCGTTGAAGAGCAAAACGAATTCCAGAAAACCGGGGTCGGCCTTTTCCCGCTCGTTTACTGCCGAGATAAGGTATTCTCTTGTCTCCTCAAGGCTTTCCCGGGGGTTAAAGACCATCAGCCGGGTCAGCTCCCTGTCGGAGAGAAGGCTGTGGATCGCGTCAAGATGCTCAAGGCTTAAGGGGACGAGCTCAAGCCTTTTTGTTTTCAGACTGAACACGGTTTTAAACCTCTGTGAAGTCAACCCGCGTAACGTCACCCTGGGCGGTAATGCGGTAGGTTAGAACGTCAAAGGGGGCAAGCTCAATTTCCGTGACCTTGTTTTCAAAGGTGAACTTTGCCTTTGTCCTGTTGCCAAGGGACTCGTAAATTCTGATGACCGTGTCTCCCGAGCCGTCGAGAGCGGTTTTCATTGCGGAAAGAGCCGCGGTGCCGCTTTCGCTTTCCAGGGAGAAAAAGCTCTTGCTTTGGGGCAGGGCGCCCTTGTGGTAGCCGCTGATGGATGAGATAAGCGGAGCGTTGACAAGCTCTGCAATGCGTACTGTCTCGGCCGGAGCGGACTCCTGCCCGTGGGGAAAGAGGTAGAGCTCGAATTCGTTTTGCCCCTGGTCGGTGTGGCCGTAATCGTCCTCAAGGCGGTCGTTGGTGGGTACTCCGTAGCAATAACGTGTGTTGCGAAGTGCAGTAATGCGAAGCTCCCGGCCGTTACAGTCGTAGCCGTAGCGGCAGTCGTTTATGACGGAAAGACCGCCGGCGTCCACCCAGCGATGCATATATTCCTCGCCGCCGTCGGACTCTCTTGTATTGACGGAGAATGCCACCTCGGCTGTGTTGGTGGGAGCGTTTTTGGCAAGGGGGAAGGTGAGCTTAAGCACGGTCGCGTCCTCCTGCCAGACGGCCTTACAGCTCATACGAAGGGCTTTGGCTTCGGCTGTGAGAACGTAGTCAACGGTGAGTGTGGAGAGGCCGTAAACAAAGCTTGCCCTTACCGTTGCTCTGAAGGGGCCGGATTCGGTGACTCTCACCCGGTTGCATTTCATGTCTGAAAGAACAGTGTCAAAACGGGCAGACTTTCCGCCCCAGCTTCCGCCAAGGGAATCGTCTATTACCATGGGCACGGCGCCGGGGCCGGAGAGAAGCTCAGCGCCCGAGGGCTTTGAAACAAGGCTGTCGATCAGGCCGGTTACGGGATTTATAACTGCTTTTATAAAGCTGTTTTCGAGAGCTGTTCCGTTCACGGTAAGGTCGGTTGTAAATTTTTCTGCCGCGCCCTCAGTTGGACCGTTCCAGCCGGCTTTGAGCCAATAGACCTCGTAGCCCATGGGGGGAACAGTTGCCAAAAAGCAGGTGTCCTGATTGATCTCTTTGGTGCTTGACGGGCCGTTGACGTTCTGGAAGGGGACGAAATTGCCCTTTGAATCTCTGACGGAGAGCGCCGGGTGATAGGTCTGAACCGGCCAGGTTGCCGTGTAGGGATGGGGGTTGAACACGACGATGGGGCGTTCCACGCCGTAGGGACAGCTGTGGTTGCGGAATTCACGGGACAAAGTTGAGGCGTCAACGGGATCGGATATTCCCTCCACGTAGGTGTCGATTGCGGAGATAATGCGGATATGTGCGGCGTTTTCGGCCTTGTGGGCAACGGAAAGGCTGTGGCCCATAAACTCCTTTGCATCCTCGTAGACCTGACCGATGGAACAGCCGCAGATGCTGTCGTGGAACTGGCAGAAGAGAACGTCCTTCCATGCCTCGTCAAGTGCCTCTTTTGCGGTGGGCGTGCCAAGGGTGAGGTAAGCAAGGGTGTCCCATTTTTCTGCGCTGACCAGAGCGTTTTCGCCCCTGCGGTTAAGCCGCTTTATTGGAGATGCGGAGGAGTAACAGCCCCGGGCGTTGTGCTGAAGTTCGCCTGTAAAACGGGGGAGCCGGTCTTTTTCCGGTGCGATCGCCGAAAAATAGCTGTCGGGATCGGAAAAGACAAGGCGCTCATCGTCTTTTGCAAGGGAGAGAAGATGCTCGATATCTCCCCTGGTGGGGCCGCCGCCGTGGTTGCCCACGCCAAAAAAGAACATAACGTCGCAATCGGTCTCCCGGGAGAAATTACAGGCCTTTTTCAGTTCACTGTCGATAACGTCGCTTCCGTTCAGGCCGTATTCGGTTGCAAGGTGGAAAGCCGGAACGGTGGTTCCGTCGTTACCTTCCCAAAGGAACGCGTTGTTGGGTGCGGGGCCCTCGAAGTCCTTTGGGCGCATATAGACGTAGGCGCTCATGCCGCTCTCTTTGAGTATTCTGGGAAGGGCTCCGCTGTGGCCAAAGGAGTCGATGTTGTAGCCCGTGCGGCAAAGCCTGCCGAATTTTTCGCGGTAGTAGCTCTGGCTGTAAAGGGAGTGTCGGGCAAAGCTTTCGCCGGAGGGCATATTGCAGTCCGGCTGAACCCACCAGCCGTTCACGGGAACCCAGCGACCCTCGGCCACCCGGGAGCAAATCTCCCCGAACATTTTGGGGTCAAGCTCTTCAACCCAGCGGTAATACGCCGCAGAGGAGCAGGTGAAGATAAGCTCCGGGTATTCGTCCAGCCGGTCGAGGGCTGAGCGGAAAGTCATAAGCACCTCTCCGCATCCCTCGCGCCAGTTCCATTGCCACACCGGGTCAAGATGGGCGTTGGCAATAAGATGGATCTTCCTCATCGTTTTTACCGTTTATGCTTATTTCATTGCCGCAACGGAAATGGCGGCGATGTCTCCAAGGGCTTCGCCAAGCTTTGCCGGAACTACACGGCAGGCGGAAGCAGAAGGAGCAAGACACTCTTCGTTGATAACTCTCTGCATTTCGTCTCTGAGAAGCTGTTCGCTTCTGACGAAAACCGAGCCGATAACGATCATTTCCGGGTTGAGCAGGTCGACGACGATGGACATGGCGCGGCCAAGCATTCTGCCAACGTAGCGGTAGACCTCGATGGCGGTCTCGTCTCCGGCCTGGGCGGCAAGGCTTATGCTTTTGGCGGTGATGCTGTCAAGCTCTGACATGGAAGAGCAGAAGGCGCAGGGGCGGCCTGTCTGCAAAAGCTCCATTGCGGCGCTTCTGCCAACCTGGGCAATACCTCCGCCGCTGCAGTAGCCTTCAACACTTCCTCGCTTGCCGTAGCCGATGGGACCCTCGTCGGTGAGGCGGATATGGCCTATCTCGCCTGCGTTGTCGTTGGTTCCGGCGTAGAGCTTGCCGTCAAGGACGAGTCCCGCTCCAAAGCCGGTACCCATGGTGCAAAAGACCATATTTCGCGTGCCTTTTCCCGCTCCGTACATCCACTCCGCAAGACCGCAGGCGTTTGCGTCGTTCTGCAGGCGCACGGGAAGAGAGTGACGGGTGGAGAAATATTCGCATATGGGAATATTGTCCCATCCGGGAAGGTTGGGGGGAGACTGGATGAGTCCTTTGGAGCTGTCAAGCGGGCCTCCGCAGCTGATGCCGATGGAGCAAACGGGATATTCTTTAAGAAGGGGAGTCAGAATTTCGTCAAGCCGCTCCAGCATGGTCTCTGCGGGAACGGTTTTGTCCGTGGGAATTGCCTCGCGGCGAAGTATTTCAAGCTTTTCGCCGTTATCCGCGCCGATAATGCAGGCGCATTTGGTTCCGCCGATATCAAGTCCGGCAAAATATTTCTTTTCCATAATGTATTTTTCCTCCCATATTGTCAGCAGGTTACGAAAGAATTCTATCATAATCCCGGGGTCTTGTAAATACCGCTGGGAAATTTTTAGGTAAATATGCCGGAGTGGTGTTGAAATATGGAGGTGAAAGGAGTATAATAATATATTGATAAACCCCGAAAAATATATAAGAGGAGTGTACTGTTTACCAATGGCTGATTTAGTACTTATGCCTCAGCTTGGCATATCCGAAGAGACCGCTATTCTTGCGGAATTTTACGTTAAAAAGGGCGACCAGGTCAAGTCCGGTCAGAGACTTTTCTCTCTGGAGACCGGTAAGTCCTCCTTCGATTTCGAAAGCGAATACGACGGCTTTGTTCTTGAGCTGCTCTGCGCCGAGGGCGACGAGCTTCCCATAAAGACTCCCGTTATGGCCATCGGTGCCCAGGGTGAGACCTATGAGGCCCCCGCTGCCGCAGCCGCCGCTCCTGCCGCCGAGGAAAAGGCCGCACCCGTTGCCGCGGCCGCCGTTGCTGCTCCCGTTGCCGCAGTTGCCGTTGAGGCCCGTGCCGACGGTAAGGTCGCTATCTCTCCCAGAGCCAAAAGGCTTGCCGAAAAGGCCGGTCTTACCGACTTTTCCGACGTTGTTGCCACCGGCGCCGAAGGCCGCATTATCGAGCGCGACATTATCGCCCGTCTTGACCGCGGCCCTGTTATTGCCGAAAAGGCTCCCGTTGCCGCCGCCGCCCCCGTTGCAGACGGCCCCGAATACACCGACGAGCCTGTCAGCCGCATGAGAAAGGTCATTGCCGAGAACATGCACGCTTCCCTTTCCAACATGGCTCAGCTCACTCTCAACGCCTCCTTCGACGCTACCGAGCTTCTCAACTTCCGCAAGGCCGCCAAGGCCGGTACTGTGCCCGGATTTGAAAAGGTCACCATCAACGACCTTGTTCTCTTTGCCGTTGCAAAGACCCTGCCCGATTTCCCGGATCTCAACGCTCACTTCCTCGGCGACACCATGCGCCGCTTTAATACCGTCAACCTGGGCTTTGCCTGTGACACCGAAAAGGGTCTTATGGTTCCCGTTATCAAGGGTGCCGAAAAGCTGAAGCTTACCGAGCTCTCCGCCAAGGCAAAGGCTCTTGCCGCCTCTGCCCAGAACGGCTCCATCGCTCCTGCCGAAATGTCCGGCGGCAGCTTCACCGTTTCCAACCTGGGTTCTCTGGGCATCACCTCCTTCACTCCCGTTATCAATCCTCCCCAGACCGCTATTCTGGGCGTATGCGCTTCCGAGACCAAGATCCGTCTGGAAAACGGCGGTCCTGTTTACTACCAGGCGATGGGTCTTTCCCTCACCTTCGACCACCGTGCATTCGACGGCGCTCCTGCGGCGAAGTTCTTAAAGGCTCTCTGCGCAAGACTTGAAGCTCTTCCGCTTCTGCTGGCTCTCTGATAAATAACAGGAAGGACTTTTATACATATGTTTGATCTTATCATTCTTGGTGGCGGTCCTGCCGGATACAACGCCGCCGAACGCGCCGGTTCTGCCGGACTCAACACCCTGCTTATCGAAAAGCGTGCTCTGGGCGGTGTGTGCCTCAACGAGGGCTGCATCCCCTCCAAGACTCTGCTTTACTCCGCAAAGCTCTATTCCCACGCTCTCCACAGCGAAAAGTACGGTGTCTACACCGAAGGTGCCCGCATTGACCATGCGGCCGTTATCGCCAGAAAGGACCGCACCGTTAAGACCCTTACCTCCGGCATTGCCGCTTCCATGAAGGCTCACAAGGTCAACGTGGTCTACGGCGAGGCCAGGATCCTGGGACGTGCCGAGGGCGGCTTTGAGGTCGCTGTGGGCGAGGAAAAGCATATCGGCGCCAAGCTTCTTATCTGCACCGGCTCTGAAGCTCTGGTTCCCCCCATCGAAGGTCTCCGGGATTCCGTTGCCGCAGGCTTTGCCCTTACCAACCGCGAGATCCTTGCCCTTACCGAGCTTCCCGAAAAGCTCTGCGTTATCGGCGGAGGAGTTATCGGTCTTGAAATGGCATCCTACTTCAACTCTGTGGGCACCAAGGTCACCGTCGTTGAGATGATGGACCGCATTGCCGGTCAGACCGACATCGACATTTCCAACCTCCTCAAGGATATCTACACTGCCAAGGGCGTTGACTTCCGTCTGGGTGCCAAGGTCGTCTCCGTTGGCTCCGGCGCCGTTGTTTACGAAAAAGACGGCGAAAAGGTCACCGTTGAGGCGGACAAGGTTCTGGTCTCCATCGGCCGCAGAGCCAACACCGCAGGTATCGGCCTTGAGAACATCGGCGTTCTCACCGAGCGCGGTGCCATCGTCACCGACGAACAGATGAAGACCAACGTTCCCGGCGTTTTCGCCGCAGGCGACGTAAACGGCAAGTCCATGCTTGCCCACACCGCCTACCGCGAGGGCGAGGTTGCGGTGAACACCATGATCGGCGTTCGGGACAGAATGGACTATTCCGCAGTTCCCGCCGTTATCTACACCGATCCCGAGGCCGCTTCCGTTGGTGAGACCGAAGAGACCGCAAAGAAGAAGGGCATCGACATCGTCGTCAAGAAGCTCCCCATGAGCTACTCCGGCCGCTATCTTGCCGAAAACGAGGGCGGAAAGGGCATCTGCAAGGTCATCCTCTCCAAAGAGGGCAACCGTCTGCTGGGTGTTTCCATGCTTGCCAACCCCGCCGGTGAGATCATCACCGCCGCAACCGCAATGATCGGCCGCGAATTCCGCGCCGCCGACGTTCAGAAGGTCATCTTCCCCCATCCCACCGTTGCGGAAGTAATACGCGAAAGCGTTTTCTAAACCATAAGTTCCCAGTACATTATTTTGTAAAATACAGATTTAAATATCAAGAAAGGGACAGATCAACATGCCTAAGAGTATTTACGTCGATCCCGCAGAGATCAGAAAGCCGGGAAAAATCACCTTCACGGATATCCCCGTGAACGCCTACAACAAGACCTTCGAGGAGGAGCGCAGCAATTTCTCCGATTCCGACCTTATCGGCATCTACCGCGACATGCAGTATATCCGTGAGTTCGAGACCATGCTCTTCTCCGTTCGTACCACCAAGAAGTACAACGGTGTTGACTACGTTTACACCGGCCCTGCCCACCTTTACACCGGCCAGGAAGCCGGCGCCGTCGGTATGGCTTACGGTCTTACCATGGACGACTATATCTTCGGCAGCCACCGCAGCCACGGTGAGGTTCTTGCCAAGGGCTTTGCCGCCATCAAGCAGCTTCCCGAGGACGAGCTTTACTCCATCATGAAGAATTTTGCCGGCGGCAAGATCCTGAACGTCGTTGAGGCCAACAACCACAGCGGCAGCGTTAAGGATCTGGCTGTTGACTTCCTGCTCTACGGCTTTATGGCCGAGCTCTTTGGCCGTGAGAACGGCTTTACCATGGGTCTTGGCAACTCCATGCACGTCTTCTTCACTCCCTTCGGCATCTACCCCAACAACGCCATCGTCGGCGGCTCTGCCGGTGTCAGCGTTGGTGCCGGTCTTTACAAGAGAGTCAACAAGAAGCCCGGTATCGTCGTTTGCAACATCGGCGACGGTTCTCTGGGTTGCGGCCCTGTTTGGGAAGCTCTTAACTTCGCCTCCCAGGATCAGTTCAGAGGCCTCTGGGACGATGCTCACAAGGGCGGACTTCCCATCATCTTCAACTTCTTCAACAACCAGTACGGCATGGGCGGCCAGACCCGCGGCGAGACCATGGCTTACGATATGCTCGCCAGAGTCGGCGCAGGTATCCATCCCAACCAGCTCCACGCCGAGCGTATCGACGGCTACAACCCCCTGGCTGTCATAGACGCCTTTGCCCGCAAGCGCGCCATTGCCGAGAGCGGCGAGGGTCCCGTCCTGCTTGACACTCTCACCTACAGATACGTCGGTCACTCCGCAACCGACTCTTCCAGCTACCGTACCGCCGAGGAGATCGACGCCTGGCGCGCCCACGACAGCATTGCCGCATTCCGCGCAAAGCTTGTTGAGAACGACGTTGCCGACGAAGACCAGACCAAGGCCATCGAAGAGGGCATCCGCGAGCGCATCACCAATATCATGCGCCTTGCCATTGACGAGAACGTCTCCCCCAGAATCAACATGAAGGCCAATCCCGACGCTATCCGCGACGTTATCTTCTCCAACCAGCGCATCGAAAAGATGGCCGAGGGCGAAGCCGAGACTCTTACCACCTACGAAGAGAACCCCAGAGTCAAGAAGCTGGCCAAGAAGAGCCGCAAGGGCGTTGACGAAAACGGCAAGCCCCTCAGCGAGCTCAAGACCATCTCCATCCGTGACGCTCTGTTTGAAGCTATCTTCTCCAAGTTCTGCGAAGATCCCACCCTTATCGCCTTCGGCGAGGACGTTCGCGACTGGGGCGGCGCATTCGGTGTTTACAAGGAAATGACCGAAAGCCTTCCCTATCACCGTTTCTTCAACTCTCCCATTTCCGAGGGTACCATCGTTGCCGCGGCCGTCGGTTACGGTCTCTGCGGCGGCAGATCCATCCCCGAGCTTATGTACTGTGACTTCCTTGGCCGTTGCGGCGACGAAGTCTTCAACCAGCTTGCAAAGTGGCAGGCGATGAGCGCCGGTATTCTCAAGATGCCCGTCGTTCTCCGTGTTTCCTGTGGCTCCAAGTACGGTGCCCAGCACGCTCAGGACTGGACCAGCCTTACCACCCACATCCCCGGCCTTAAGGTCTGCTTCCCCGTTACCCCCTACGACGCCAAGGGTCTTATGAACACCGCTCTTAACGGCTCCGACCCCGTCGTCTTCTTTGAGAGCCAGAAGCTCTACGACAAGGGCGAGCTCTTTAAGGATGAGGTTCCCGAGGGCAATTACGAGATTCCCTTCGGCGAGCCCGATATCAAGCGCGTCGGTAAGGACATCACCATTCTCACTGTTGGCGCGTCCCTCTATTCCGCCGTCAAGGCCGCCGATATGCTCAAAGAGCAGTTCGGTCTTGAAGCCGAGATCATCGACGCCAGAAGCCTTGTTCCCTTTAACTACGAGCCCGTTGTGGAGTCTGTCAAGAAGACCGGCCGCATCATCCTCGTTTCCGACGCCTGCGAGCGCGGCTCCCACCTTAACGACATGGCCCGCAACATCACCGAGATGGCCTTCGATTACCTCGATGCACCTCCCGTTGTTGTCGGCGCTCCCAACGAGATCTCTCCCTGCCCCGAGCTTGAAAGCTACTATTATCCCCAGGCCGGCTGGATCCTCGACGCCATCAATGAAAAGATCCTGCCTCTCCCGGGCTACACCAGCGAATTCAACTTTACCACCCTTGAGAAGATCCGCCGCGAAAAGCTGGGCATCTAAGGAGTTATTGAATCATGCAGACTAAAGCTCTCAGAATCTACGGCAAGAACGACCTCCGTCTTGAGACCTTCGAGCTCCCCGAGATGAAGGAAGACGAGATCCTTGCCCGTATCGTGTCCGACTCTCTGTGTATGTCCTCCTACAAGGCGGCAGGCCAGGGTGCCGACCACAAGCGCGTTCCCAACGATATTGCCGAAAACCCCACCATTCTTGGCCACGAGTTCTGCGGAGAGCTTGTCTCTGTTGGATCAAAGTGGCAGGATAAATACAAACCCGGCCAGCGTTTTGCCATCCAGCCCGCCCTTAACTATAAGGGCTCGCTGGATGCCCCCGGATATTCCTTCCGTTACATCGGCGGAGATGCCACCTACGTTATCATCCCCAACGAAGTAATGGAGATGGACTGTCTGCTTCCCTATTCCGGTGACGCTTTCTTCTGCGGTTCTCTGGCAGAGCCTGTATCCTGTGTTGTTGGCGCATTCCACGCCAACTACCACACCGTCCAGGGCAGCTACGAGCACAAGATGGGCATTGTTGAAGGCGGCAAGGCGGCTATTCTTGCCGGCTGCGGCCCCATGGGCATGGGCGCCATCGACTACGCCCTCCATTGCGACAGAAAGCCCGGCCTGCTCATCGTCACCGATATCGACGATGCCCGCCTTGCCAGAGTTGCAAGTATCTTCACCGTTGAAGACGCCGCGGCAAACGGCGTTGAGCTCCATTATGTAAATACTAAAAATATCGAAGATCCCGTTGCCCATCTGCTTGCCTTCACCGGCGGCGAGGGCTACGACGACGTCTTCTGCTTTGCTCCCGTGAGAGCCGTTGTTGAGATGAGTGATGCTATTCTCGGCAAGGACGGTTGCCTGAACTTCTTTGCGGGCCCCACCGACAAGAGCTTTTCTGCCATGTTCAATTTCTACAACGTGCATTACGGCTCCACCCACATCGTGGGCACCAGCGGCGGCAACACCGACGACATGAAGGAATCTCTCGCCCTTATGGAGCAGGGCCGCATTAACCCCGCCACTATGATCACTCATATCGGCGGTCTTGACTGCGCCGCAGAGACCACCCTCAACCTGCCCAAGATCCCCGGCGGCAAAAAGCTTGTCTACACCCACATCTCCATGCCCCTCACCGCCATTGCGGACTTTGAGGAGCTTGGTAAGACCGACGAAAAGTTTGCCCGTCTCGATGAGATATGCAAGGCTCACAACGGTCTCTGGAACGCCGAGGCTGAAAAGTATCTTCTTGAGGTGATGGCATGATCAAGCTTGACACCATTATTGAGCTTTCCCGTGAATACGGCTCCAACCCGGACTACGTTCTCGCCGGAGGCGGCAACACCTCCGTCAAGGGCGACGGTATGCTCTACGTTAAAGCCAGCGGCTTCCGCCTTGGAAACATAACCGAGGCCGGATTTGTGGGCATGGATCTTGAAGCTCTCACCGAGATCACCAAAAAGACCTATTCCGCCGACGAAAAGACTGCCGAGGCCCAAGTTCTTGCGGACATGATGGCCGCCCGTCTTCCCGGAATGACTGCACGCCCCAGCGTTGAAGCTCTGCTTCACGCTCTCTTCCCCCAGAAATATGTTGTCCATCTCCATCCCGCCGTTGTCAACGGCCTCACCTGCGGAGCAGAGGGCAAGGCTATCCTTGACCGTCTCTTCCCCGGCAGAGCTCTCTGGATGGACGAGATAAAGCCCGGTTACACCCTTGCCATGGCCGCAAAGGCCGCTATGGACGGTTTTAAGGCCCAGACCGGCAAGGATCTTGACCTTCTCGTTATGCAGAACCACGGCGTTTTCTTTGCCGGTGCCTGCGAAAACTGTGTGCGCGCTCTTATCGCCGAGTTTATGGGCGCCCTTGAGGGTATGTGCTCTGTCAAGGCTGACCTTGCGGACGGCGAATATAACGCCGCCCTTGCGGCAAAGATCGCCTGCGTTGTTACGGCCAAGGCTGCCGACAACGGCTCTTCCGTTTTCTTTGCCCCCAAGGCTCTCGAGGCTTTCGTTGAGGGCTCAAAGGGTCTCTGTGCATTCACTCCCGACCATATCGTCTACTGCGGACATGCTTACGCCCTTTGCGAAAAGGCTGAGGACGATGAAGTCCAGCTTTCCGCTGTTGAGGCCGCTGTTCACAGCTTCAAGGCCGAGTTTTGCGTTGCTCCCAAGGTCGTTGTCGTCAGGGGAGTGGGCGCCTTTGCCTGCGGCAAGACCCACAAGGATGCCGAGACTGCTAAGGCTCTCTTCTGCGACGCTCTGAAGATCTATGCCGCCGCACAGAACTTCGGCGGACATAAGTTCATGGCAGATGAAATGATCAGCTTTATCCGCAACTGGGAAGTGGAAAGCTACCGTAAGAGCGTTTCTGCCGGCGCATCCGGTCAGAGAAGACTTGAGGGTAAGGCAGTTATCGTCACCGGTGCGGCTCAGGGCTTTGGCGCCGGTCTTGCAAATGGTGTTTGCAATGCCGGAGGCAACGTTATCATCGCGGATATCAATCTCGAGGGCGCAAATAAGTTCGCCTCCGAGCTCTGCGAGAAATACGGTCCCGATGCGGCTTATGCCGTTGGCTGTAACGTTATGGACGAGACAAGCGTTGAAAATCTCTGCGTTGCCACCATTCTCAAGTTCGGCCGACTTGACGTTTTCGTCTCCAACGCCGGTATCGTGCGCTCCGGCTCTCTTGAAGAGATGCAGTACGACGCATTTGACCTGGTAACCAAGATCAACTACAATGCCTTCTTCCTTTGCACCAAATACGCATCCCGTTACATGAAGCTTATGACCCGCTTCAACCCCGGAATGCACTGCGATATCATTCAGATCAACTCCAAGTCCGGACTTTCCGGCTCCAACAAGAACTTTGCCTATGCCGGAAGCAAATTCGGCGGCATCGGACTTGTCCAGAGCTTTGCAATGGAGCTTGCTCCCTACCACATCAAGGTCAACGCCATTTGTCCCGGCAACTTCCTGAATGGACCGCTGTGGATGGACCCAGACAGAGGTCTGTTCGTTCAGTATCTCCGCGCAGGCAAGGTTCCCGGCGCAAAGACCGTTGCCGACGTCCGCGCCTTCTACGAAGCCAAGGTTCCCCTTGGACGGGGCTGTGAGGTAAAGGACGTTGAGAGAGCTCTGCTCTACGTTATCGAACAGGAATACGAGACCGGCCAGGCTCTGCCTGTTACCGGCGGTCAGGAAATGCTGAAATAACTATGAAGATCAAAGAACTTGAAAACAGGTTGAACAGCGAAAAGCTCTCCGACAGACTTGAAGCCGTCAGCGAGCTTGCCGCCATGGAAAAACGGGGCGAGATCGAAGCCGTTCCCGTCACCGGAGACGTGAATAACCACATCCATACCTGGTATTCCTTCTCTCCCTATTCTCCCACCAAGTCCGTTTGGCTTGCCCACAGAGCCGGTCTGGCAACAGCCGGTATCATGGACCACGACAGCATCTCCGGTGCGGCAGAGTTCCGCGCCGCCGCCGAGATCGTCGGATTGAAGTCCACCTCCGGCGCCGAGATCCGCGTTACCCTTGGGGGAGAGGCTTTTGCCTCCCGCCGGATCAACAATCCGGATCAGAACGGCATTGCCTACATGACTCTCCATGCCGTTCCCGAATGCGGCAGAAGCGCCCTTCGGGAATATCTTGCTCCCGTTTCCGCTGCCCGGGGCAAGCGTAACCGCGCTATGACCGAAAGGCTTAATGCCGTTACCGAAAAGGTCGGCATCTGCCTTGATTACGACAGGGACATTCTGCCCCTCTCCAAGGCTCACGAGGGCGGAAGCGTTACCGAACGTCACATTCTCTTTGCTCTCAGCCACGCCCTCACCCGTAAATACGGAAGGGGAGCCGGACTTATCTCCGCCCTCACCGACGAGCTGGGTCTTGCCGTGAGCGCAAAGAACGCATCCTGGCTTTCCGACGAGGAAAACCCCGGATACGAGTACGACGTTCTTGGCGTTCTCAAGGGAAATCTTGTGTCCCGGTTCTACATTGACGCCGACGGTATTGAATGCCCCGAGGCAAAAATTGCCGTGGACCTTGGCAAACAGATCGGCGCCATTCCCGCTTACGCTTATCTGGGCGACGTTGGCAACTCCGTTACCGGCGATAAAAAGGCTCAGTGCTTTGAGGACAGTTATCTGCCCGAGCTCTTTGAAGAGCTTCACCGCGTTGGCTATGGTGCCGTCACCTACATGCCCTCCCGCAATACCCCCGAACAGCTCAAGCGCATCTCCGCGATGTGCGAAGAGCATAATCTTTTCCAGATCAGCGGCGAAGATATCAACTCTCCCAGACAGAGCTTTGTGTGTATAGCCGCCAGAGCTCCGGAGTTTGAAAATCTTCGCGTTGCCGCCTATGCGCTCATCGGCTCCGAGGATGCCGCCGCGGCAAACGCCGCGCTTTCCTTCACGGGCGATGCCGCTGAAAAAGCCTATCCCAACGTTGCCGAAAGGGCAGTTGCCTTTGCGGCAAAATGCAAATAAACCGAAAGGAAGACAGACAAATGGGAAAGAAACTTCTTACATTTGACTTTGGCGCATCCAGCGGAAGAGGTATTCTTGCCGACTTCAGCGGAAGCAAGATCGAATTCCGCGAGATCCACCGCTTTGTAAACGATCCCGTCTGTGCTTTTGGCCACTATTACTGGGATATTCTCCGTCTTTTCGGGGAGATAAAGACCGGTATGGGCAATCTTTACCGCGAAGGCATCAAGGACGTTGCCGCCATGGGTGTGGATACCTGGGGTGTTGACTTTGCCCTTCTGGACGAGTACGACAAGCCTCTTTCCAACCCCTTCTACTACCGCGACAAGCTCACCGACGGTGCTATGGAGCGCGTGTACGAAAAAATGCCCAAGTCCGAGATCTACGCCCGCACCGGCATTCAGTTTATGAAGTTCAACACCATCTTCCAGCTTGAAGCAATTCGCCATCACTATCCCGCCCTGCTGGACAGAGTGAAGACCATGCTTCTCATGCCCGATATGCTGAACTTTATGCTCACCGGCGTAAAGACCGCTGAGCTCTCAATGGCATCCACGACCCAGCTTATGGACGTTCGCACCCGTGATTGGGACAGGGAGATATTCTCCAGACTGGATATCCCCACGGACATGCTCCTCCCCATCACAGAGCCTGGCCGCATAATTTCCAACACCACCGCTCAGGTAAAGGACGAGACCGGTCTTTCAATTCCCGTTGTCTCCGTTTGCGGCCACGATACCGGGTCTGCCGTTATCGCCGTTCCCATGGCTCGTGACGAAAGCTGTGTTTACATCTCCTGCGGCACCTGGAGCCTGCTTGGCGTTGAGCTTGCCGAACCCAACACCAGTGAAAAGGCCTTCTCCGTTGAGTACACCAACGAAGCCGGCTACGGCCGCACCATTCGATTCCTTAAGAACATCATGGGTCTCTGGATCTATCAGGAGGTCAAGCGCGAGCTTGAGCGTGAGTTTGGCAAGATCGACTATGCCACTCTCGACGCCGAGATTGAAGCCGCTCCCGCATTTGTGAGCTTTATCGATCCCGACGCTCCCGACTTCTTTGACAAGGGCCACATGATCGAAAAGGTTCAGAACTTCTGCCGTGTCACCGGTCAGCCCGTCCCCCAGACCAGGGGCGAGATACTCAGATGCGTGCTTGAGAGCCTTGCAATGAAGTACCGCTACGCAACCGAACAGCTTGAGCACATCCTTGACAAGTCCATCGACACCATCCGCGTTGTGGGCGGCGGCTGTAAGGATAAACTTCTCATGCAGTTCACAGCAAAGGCATCTGCCCGTCCCGTTATGGCAGGCCCCGTTGAAGCTACCGCCATCGGCAATACCTGCGCTCAGCTTATGGCCATCGGTGAGCTTTCAGACATCTGGGAAGCCAGACAGCTTGTTTCCGATTCCTGTGACGTTAAAACCTATTCCCCCGAAAACAGAGACGGCTGGGAAGACGCTTACGGCCGCTTCCTTGGCTACGTTGCAAAAGGAGAATGATTTATGAGCAATATCGAAAAATCCTATGAAATAGCCCGTGATATGTTCGCGGCCTACGGCGTTGATACCGACGCCGCCATTGAAAAGGCACTTAACGTTCCCATTTCCATCCATTGCTGGCAGGGCGACGATGTTGGCGGCTTTGAAAACCCCGACGCCCAGCTTACCGGCGGTATTCAGACCACCGGCAACTATCCCGGCAAGGCGCGTAACGCCGAAGAGCTGAGAGCTGACTTTTCCAAGGTTCTCTCCTATTTCCCGGGAAAAACAAAGATATCCCTCCACGCTTCTTACCTTGACACCGACAAAAAGGTCGAGCGTGACGCTATCGCTCCCGAGCATTTTGCCTCCTGGGTCGACTATGCCAAGAGCGAGGGTATCGGTCTTGACTTTAACGAGACCTTCTTCTCCCACCCCAAGAGCGGCGATTTCAGCCTTTCCAGTGCCGATAAGGGCATCCGCGATTTCTGGATCGAGCACGCAAAGTGTTGCAGGAAGATCGCAGAATATTTCGGCCGTGAGATGGGACAGACCTGTTACACCAACCTCTGGATCCACGACGGCTGCAAGGATAACCCCGTTGACCGTTTTGCTCCCAGAAAGCGCCTTGAAGAGTCCCTTGACGAGATCTTCTCTCTCCAGGTAGATCCCGCCTGCACCAAGGATGGTCTTGAGAGCAAGCTTTTCGGCATCGGAAGCGAAAGCTATGTTGTGGGCAGCCATGAGTTCTACATGGGCTACTGCGTTAAGAACCAGAAGCTTCTCACCCTTGACTCCGGCCACTTCCATCCCACCGAAGTCATCTCCAACAAGATCTCTTCCATGCTTCTCTTCCTGCCCGAGCTTCTGCTCCACGTCTCCCGTCCCGTAAGATGGGACAGTGACCACGTTGTCATCATGGACGATGAGCTTATGGCCATCATGCACGAGATCGTTGCCAACGGCTTTGAAGAGAGAGTTCACATCGGCCTTGACTATTTCGATGCATCCATCAACCGCATTGCCGCATGGACCATCGGTGCGCGCAACGCCAGAAAGGCACTTCTCCGTGCCTACCTTGAGCCCATTGCCGACCTTAAGGCCTACGAGCTTGCCGGAGACAACACTTCCGTGCTTGCCGTTAACGAAGACCTTAAGACCCTTCCCTGGGGCGCTGTGTGGAATATGCTCTGCGCACGTGACGGTAAGCCCACCGGCAGAGAATGGCTTGAGGACTGCAAGCGTTACGAAGCCGACGTTACTATCAAGCGCTAAGTGACGCGTCTGACCTTTCGAAAGGAGTAATTATCATGGAATACGGAAAAAAGCTTTGGCTTCTGGGAGACGGCTATTGGGATTCTCATTCCAACGGCATCTTTGTGAGCCACGAATCCATTTGTGTTCTCAACACCTCTGATAAGGATGCGAAAGTGAACATGACCCTCTATTTCGAGGATCAGGATCCCATGTACGACTTCATTGCCGTCTGCGGCGCAAAGCGCACCCACCATATCCGCATGGATAAGCTGAAAAATGCCCAGGGACTTCCCGTACCCCAGGATAAGCCCTATGCCATAATGGTGGAGAGCAACGTGCCCGTTATCGTTCAGTATTCCCGGCTGATGTCCAGCCAGCCCGAGCTCGGTCTTATGACCACCATGGGCTATCCGGTTGAATAATTCTGGGACAGCATGAACTCCAACGGCTTTGAAAAATTCTACGGATACCGCAAAAACACCGTGTGGATAAAGATATTTCTCTTTGCCTACGTTTACGTTGGAATTTTCGGTATCGCGGCCTATCTTTTGACCAGGCTTTCAGGAACAGAGACGATTGTTAATATCAGCAAAACCCTCACCGGTCAGGGAATCACCTACGATTTTCTTCACGGCCTTGTGACCTTGCTCCTCATTGCCACCTTCGTTGGGTGCGGAGTATTTCTGCCCCTTATCGACATGAAGGGCTATTGGTCCACAATGGTGAATCTTTGGGCAATTATTGCCTATGAACCCGTGTTATTCCTTCTTAAGCTCATCACAGACAGAGAGCTTGGAACGGGGTTTATTATTGGCTGTGTTATCGTCTTCGTTATCTCGTCTGCCTTTGCCATAGCCAATTTCGTTTATTTCTCGGAAAGACGCGACCTTTTTGAGCAGAGTATAAACGAGATCATAATGGGCGAACCCAAGGACGAGCTGAAGCACTGAACTGTGAACAAAATGAATAAGCCATGGAGCAGCTTTTGCTCCATGGCTTATTTTCATATATTTGTTATTTATTTTTCGCTGTAGAATCTCTTCCAGGGGCGGAAAGCTAAAAGACAGAGTCCGCTTCCCAGAACGGCGATGACCACCCATGAGATAACGCAGGCGTTCCAGCCCCAGTTATCTGAAATGGCTCCGAAGCCGTAGGTTGCGGCGGCAGAGCCGATATATGTAAAGCTGTTGATTATGCCGGACATGGTTGAAACCAGGCCGTATTTTTCGAATTTGGCAGGAACGATGCAGACAAGGAAAAAGTTCACACAGTGCATGAATGCGCAGGTCAGGGCAGATACGATGAGCGTGAGATATTGGTTTGCGGTGTAGAAGAACAGCAGGAAAAGGCACCCTCCAAGGCCGCAGGCAAAGCAGAAAAAGGCGGCCTTGACCTCGTTTTTAACAAATCTTCCGCTCACGATACCAACAGCCTTAAGGCTTATCACGGTGAAGATGGGGAGCACGATGGATTTCAGGATCGCACTTTCGCTTTCAAGAGAAAAGGTGTTGATTATAAAGGTTGGAACCCAGTCGTTAATACCGTCACGGAGGGAGCCCTGGCAGATTATGGCGATTGCGATGAGAATAAAGCCCGAGGCACAGAGCTTTTTAAAGCTGAGGTGGGGCTTTTGCTCTGCCGGGGAAGAGGCTTTTGTGTTTTGGGCAAAGTTTATACCGTTGGCAGAGATCTTTTTAAAGCCCAGCACCCACAGAAGAGTGATTATCAGACAAAGGAATGCAGAGGAGAAGAAAACGTATTTCCAGTTAAAGAATCTGATCCACACAGTGGATGCCGTGAGGTAGAGAAGAATGGTTGCCACAGTTGCGGCGATGTTTACGTTAACGGTGCAGTCGTTATAGCTCTTTCTGTCCATTGTGGCGGCCATGATCCGCACAAGAGGCGGCCAAATAAGGCTTTGAGCAAAGCCGTTCAAAAACCATACGATGGCACGGGACCAGGTGTCCGGACAAAAGGGGAGTGCCACGTTGAAAATTGCGGAAAAGATCAGTCCCAACAGAACCACCCGTTGGGGCTTGAATTTGTCCCCCAAAATTCCGCTTATGATCTGACCGAAACCGTAGGATATGAGGGAAAGGGTCACCGCAAGACTTCCCTGGGAGTTGGTGATGCTTTCTGAGATTATTATCTCGGACATGACAACGCTGTAGTTTTTTCGGGTAAGGTAGCTTGCGAAATAGACCAGCGGACATATCACTGACAGGATTCTTACTGCTGTGCTCTTTGTGTTTTGTTTGGACATTTTCTTACCTTCTGTGTGTTTGTGTGAGTTTTTGGGGGATGCGGGATATAAGAACGGAGGCGATAGCTCCGTTGAGGATACCTGTGGGAACGGAAAGGATGAGCAGCATGGGCAGATATGAAACAAACAGCCCCGGCGTTTTCAAAATCAGGGATGCAACGCATATCTGACCCACCATGTGGCAGGAGGACGCGGTAACGGATACGCCCACGGGGGTGAGACGTGGCGCGCGGATGGCCAGAAAAGCCCCTGAAAGAGCCGCCACAGCGCCGCCAAATGAGAGGGCAAAGGATGTGGGGGAACCGAAGAGCAACGCAGTGAGAGCTATTCTCAGGCCGTAAACAATGGCGGCATCCGCTTTGCCAAGACGGTAAAGGCAGAACAGAATGCATACGTTTCCCAGCCCCAGCTTAAAGCCCGGAAGAGGCAGGGGAATCAGCGTCATAAGGGGTCTTTCCAGCAGGGAAAGGGAAGCAGAAAGCAGAGCGAGGATCGCCCAAAGGCAGATTCTGCGGACTTTATCAGACAATTCCGTCCACCTCGCTTACCTTGTGGGATTCGATCTTAACAACGGTTTTACATGGCAGACACACGGCGGTCTGGCCGTTTTTTGTGAGTCTTCCTGTTTTCACGCAGAGCCTGTCCGGACAGGGGGAGTGGGAAATACGGGCTGTTCCGTTTTCAATGGCGACGGTGACTCCGTTGGGGCAGGTAAAGCTTGTGTCACGGGAAAGGGGAAGAGTTGCTATCTGTTCTCCGTTGACGGTTATTGTGACAGTATCGGATGAGGACTTAATGTTATTAATCAAGGGGAAAACAAGCAATAAGGCCGCGGCAAGAATAACCGCGGCACATACTGCCATGTCGTAAACGTGCTTTCTCATAAGAGCAGGCTTTCCGGATCGACGATGATCTTTCCGTTAAGTGCGGTAATACAGCCAACAGGGCAATTCTCGGCGCATTTGGCGCAACCGTCGCAAAGGGCCGGATCTATTGAGGCGTGGAAATCGGTGACCGTTATGGCGCCCTTGGGGCAGTTTCGGACACAAAGCTTACAGCCGATACAGCCGTGCTGACAGGTAAGACGGGTCTCTTTGCCGTTTGCCTTTGAAATGCAGGAGACGATCATGGGTTGGTCTTCGGCAATGGGAACGATGAGCTTTTTGGGGCAGACCTTTGCGCACATGAGACATCCTGTGCATTTTTCCCTGTCCACAACGGCAACTCCGTTGCGCACCTTGATGGCGTCGGAGGGGCATACCTCGGCGCAGTCGCCAAAACCCAGACAACCGTCCCTGCAGGAGCTTCTTCCGCCGTAGAAAAGGCTTGACGCGGCGCAGGAGAGAGCTCCCCGGTAGTCGTATTTATCGTGGGTGGCGTTATAGTCGCCCCGGCAGATAACGTGAGCCTTGACCGACTTGACCTCGTCAAAGGGAACTCCGGTGATCTTTGCTATTTTTGCGGCGGCTTCGTTTCCACCGGGAGTGCAAAGGTTGGGAGCAAGCTTGTCGGAAACACATTTTTTAGCATATTCGTCACAGCCTGCAAATCCGCAGGAACCGCAGTTAAGACCGGGAAGGGCATCGCGGACGGCGTTTACGTCGTCCGTCGTCTCGCTGGGGAATTTGAAGGACAAAAAGGTGAGCACCGCTCCGGCAAAGATTGCCAGAGCCGCAAAAATCAGTATTGGGATAAGGTATTCCATAAAGCTGACCCTCCCTTTTTTATATTCCGAAAAGCCCGGCAAAGCCCGCAAAGGAAAGTGCCGTTATGGAAGCGGCGATAAGTGCGATGGGCATTCCGCGGAAGCATTTGGGAATGTCACAGGACTCCAGCTTTTCACGGATGCCGGAGAACAGTATAAGCGCAAGGGCAAAGCCAACGCCGGCTGCAAAGGAGTTCAATACCGCTTCGTAGAACTTTCCGAACTCTTCGATGTTCAGCAGAGTAACGCCAAGCACGGCGCAGTTGGTGGTGATCAGGGGGAGATAAACGCCGAGGGAGTTGTAAAGCGAGGGGATGAAACGCTTTAGCAGAATCTCAACGATCTGAACCAGCATTGCAATTATGAGAATGAATGCCATGGTCGCAAGATAGCCAAGGTCGTTGGGCTCAAGAAGGTACTTGAAAATTGGCCAGGTGACAGCTCCGGCAAGGGTCATAACCACCGTGACGGCGCCGCTCATACCCAGTGCGCTTGAGGTCTTCTTTGAAACACCAAGGAATGGGCATATGCCCAAAAACTGGGCGAGAACGTAGTTGTCAACTAAAATGGCAGAGACAAGGATTATGCAGATATTCTTGAAAACGTCCATAGCTTACTTGCATCCTCCTTCTTCGCCGCAACCCTGGCAAGCGCCGGCCGAAGGACAGCCCGAACAACCTGCTTCGGTCTTTTTGGGTTTCTTTTCAGAGATCAGATTCATGCCTGCCGTGAGCATTCCCAAAACGAAGAATGCGCCGGCGGGAAGAATGAAGAACAGCATGCCTGTTTTGTCCTCACCGAAAAAGCTGAGTCCAAACCAGCTTAAGTTACCCAGTATCTCCCGAACCGTGCTGATAACGATAAGCGCGGCAGTAAAGCCTAGGCCCATTCCAAGACCGTCTGCAACAGCGGGGATGATCTTGTTTTTGCTTGCAAACATTTCGGCCCGGCCGAGAATAATGCAGTTGACGACGATGAGCTCAAGAAAAACGCCCAGAGAGTCGTAGAGAGAGGTGAAATATCTCTGCATAACGAGGCTTACGATGGTGACGAATCCGGCGATTATGGTTATAAAAGCGGGGAGACGTACTTCTTTGGGGATGACGTTTCTCAGCGCGGAGATAACGGCGTTGGAGCAGATGAGAACGAAGGTGGTTGCAAGCCCCATGCCGAAGGCGTTGGATGCAGAGGTGGTTATTGCCAGGGGCGCGCACATACCCAATAGCAGACGGAAGGTGGGGTTTTCGTCCAGGAGACCGTTCTTGATTATCTTCCAAAGTGATCTGTTTTCCATATTGTCAGTTCACCTCCGAAATTATCCTGCGGTATTCTTCCATTGCCAGATTTACTGCGCCAACAACAGCCCTTGAGGATTTGGTTGCACTTGTAACGCCGTCTATCCTTGTGCCCTGACTCTCTTCAAGAGAAAAGCTGTTTCCGCCCGAAAACTGGGAAAGCCAGAATTCGGACTTCGTTTTCATGCCAAGCCCCGGCGTTTCGCTTATCTTCAGAATGTTCACGGCGGTGACGTTTCCGCTGTCATCTATGCCGACCATAACGCGGATGGGGTCGGAATCGTACTGGCCGGAGCTGTGGGCGGTAATAACGTAGCCGTTTGAGGCTGATACAGCCTCCACGACCTCGCCCCGGGCAAGCTTGTCGTAGCCGTCATTGCGGTAGAGAAGCTGATAGTCCGTTGAACCGGGAAGCACTTTTTCGTATTCGCCGCTCATTGCCGCAATGATGTCTTCAGGGTCCGTGAGGGGCGGAACATAGGTGAATTTATAAGTGAGTGCCAGCGCTCCGGAGATCACAATGCAAATAACAAGGAGCACGATGGTGGGTTTGAAATATTTCAGCTTCATTTTCCCTCACCTCCGAACGGCTTGGGGCGTGTGAACCTGTCTATAAGGGGGGTGCAGATATTCATAAGTAAAATTGCAAAGCTTACACCCTCCGGGAATGAGCCGAAGCATCTGATAAGTGCGGTGAAAAAACCGCACCCAAGGGCAAAAATGATCCGCCCCAGAACGGTTGCCGGTGTTGTGGCGTAGTCCGTTGCCATGAAAACGGCGCCCAGCACAAGTCCGCCGGAAAGAAGGCTTGCTACAGGGTCGGCACCGAATGCCCAGCAGAGAAGCGTTGCGCTTCCCATAAAGATAAGGGGGACGAGGGGAGAGATCACCCGGCGGATGCAGAGATAAACGCCTCCGGCCAGAAGCGCCAGAGCGCATACCTCGCCGATTGCTCCGCCGTGGAGACCGAGAAGAAGCTCTGTTACGGAGGGAGCTGTCTCTGCGCCAAGGGGAGTTGCCCCGGTAATACCGTCAACGGAACGGTTCAGCCAGTCAAAAGGCTGGGGGTAGGAAGAGATAAGTCCGGCAAAGCTCAGCATGACGATGATTCTTGCGGTGACAGCCGGGTTTGCAAAGTTCTGGCCGATGCCGCCGAAAAGCTGTTTGGTTATGGCAATGGCAAAAAATGCGCCGATGGGGAAGATCCAGAGGGGTGTGGTGACGGGCAGGTTAAAGGCCAGCAGAACACCGGTGACCGCGGCGCTGAGGTCCGAGACCGTGCATTTGCGGCCGAAGACCTTCTGGCTGCCCCATTCAAAGAAGAGGCAGGATGCAACGCTTACCAGAACGCAGAGCAACGCTCTGGGCCCGAAATAGACCGTTCCGACGATGAGTGCCGGAGTGAGAGCGATGAGCACGTCCAGCATGATGCGCCGGGTGGTGGTACCGGATTTGATGTGTGGAGTTGAGGTGACAACAAGAAGTCTTTCCATAGGCTCTATTTTGCCTCCTTAACGGGAGCTTGACGCGGCTTTTAAAAAGCCCTTGGCAAGCTGGTTTTTGTGGGAGAGGTCACGCTTTGCAGGACAGCTGTAGGAACAGCAGCCGCAGTTCATGCAAACGTCAACGCTCAGCTTTTTCAGGGCTGAAGCGTTTCTTGCATCGTAGGCTTTTTCGATGTCCGAGGGGAACAGCCCCATGGGACAGACGGAAAGGCATTTTCCGCAGCGGATGCAGGGGGATTTATCGGGAGTGACGATCTTTTCAAAACAGAGAAGGGCGTTTGTGGTCTTGGTTACGGGGGTGTTACTGTCGATAATGCACTGACCCATCATTGCTCCGCCGGAGATAAGCATTTTCAAACGCTTGAAGTCAACACCAAGACTATCCAAAATATATTTTGCCGGAGTGCCGATGGGCACGCGGAGGTTTGCGGGATTATTTACAAGGTCTCCGTCCACGGTGACACGGCGGGATACAAGCGGGATACCGGTTCGGACGTATCGGGCGATGGCTGCTACCGACGTCACGTTCATAACAATGGCTCCGCAGTCAGCAGGGAGCTTGCCCCGGCCGATAACCGGACCGCCAGCCTCAAAAACCAGCACCTTTTCCGCGCCCTTGGGGTATTTCGATCCCACGACCCCAACGCGGATATTATCGTATTTCTTCGCGGCTTCACGAAGGCATTTGATGCCCACGGGCTTGTTGTTTTCAACGACGATAACGCATTCCGGAATACCGGTGTATTTCAGCACCAGGAGAATGCCTTCGATGATGTCGTTGGTGTTTTCAATTGCCTCGCGGTTGTCGGCGGTGATATAGGGTTCGCATTCCGCAAGGTTTATGTAAAGCTTTTTGACCTTGTCAATGTCCTTGTAGGCCAGCTTGACGTGGGTGGGAAATCCCGCTCCGCCAAGGCCGACTATACCGGCATCTCTGACAGCAGAGATAAAGCCGGAAAGGTCGGAAATCTCCGGGGGCATGAGGTCGGGATGGACGGTGTTGAGCCCGTCGGAGACAATTCGGACGCATTTGACCTTTTCATTCTGGGGGGTGAGTATCTCGGTTATGGCATCCACCGTGCCGGAAACGGATGCGTGGATGGGGGCGGAGACAAAAGCCGGGGAGTCACCGATCTTTTGTCCCACAAAGACCCTGTCGCCAACCTTAACGGTTGGAGCGCACTCTGCGCCGATATGCTGTTTTAAAGGGATGGTGACGCTGGGAGGTGTGAGCGCATCTGTTGTCTGGGTAAGACGCGATGCTTTCGCGTGGTCAAGATGAACTCCGCGGAGATGTCTTTTGAAAAACGGCATGTCCATTTCCCCCTTTAGAATCATAAGACAATTATATAACATTTTACCCTAAAAAGCAAGGAGAAAATCAGTCCGTATTGGGCAAAGTTGAGCAATCTATTTTGCGGAAGACCGATTGAATAATTCTTTAAAGTATGATATAATAAAACGGATATATAAACAGAATGGACGGAATACGACTATGGCCAAAGAACTTGAAAAAGTTTACGACCCTAAACAGGTCGAAGAACGTATATACGGGCTCTGGCGATCCTCCGGAAGCTTCAAGGCTTCCCCGGACAAAAGCAAAAAGCCCTTCTGCATTGTAATGCCCCCTCCCAACGTTACCGGTCAGCTCCACATGGGCCACGCTCTTAACATGACCCTTCAGGATATCCTCACCCGCGTCAAGCGTATGCAGGGGTATTCTGCACTTTGGCTCCCCGGCACCGACCACGCCGGTATTGCCACCCAGATCAAGGTTGAAGAAAACATCCGCGTTAACGAGGGCAAGACCCGTTACGACTACGGCCGTGAGGAGTTTTTAAAGCTCGTCTGGGCGTGGAAGGAAAAATACGGCAACCGCATTTGCGAACAGCTTGAAAAGCTGGGCGCTTCCTGCGATTGGGACAGACTCCGCTTCACCATGGACGAGGGTTGCTCCAAGGCTGTCCGCGAGGTTTTCGTCAACCTTTACGACAAGGGTCTTATCTACCGCGGTAACCGCATTATAAACTGGTGCCCCAAGTGCCAGACCGCTCTTTCCGACGCTGAGGTGGAGTACGAAGAGCAGGACGGCCATTTCTGGCACATCAAGTATCCCATTGCCGACGGCAGCGGATACGTTACCATTGCGACCACCCGTCCCGAGACACTTCTCGGCGACTCTGCCGTTGCAGTAAACCCCGAGGACGAGAGATATACCGACCTTGTTGGCAAGATGCTCATTCTGCCCCTTGTGGGCCGTGAGATCCCCGTTGTTGCCGACGATTACGTGGACAAGGAATTCGGCACCGGCTGTGTTAAGATCACTCCCTGCCACGATCCCAACGACTTCGAGGTTGGCAAGCGTCACGATCTTCCCGAATATCTCATTCTCGACGATAACGCCAAGGTCATCAACGGCGGCAAGTACAACGGCATGGACCGTTACGAAGCCCGTAAGGCCATTATCCGCGACCTTGACGAGGCTGGACTTCTTATCAAGACCGAGCCCCACGCCCATAACGTTGGCACCTGCTACCGTTGCGGCACCACCGTTGAGCCCATTGCCTCAAAGCAGTGGTTTGTCAGCATGAAGCCCCTTGCAGTGGACGCTATGAAGGTCGTTTCCGACGGCGAGACCGAGTTTATCCCCGAGCGTTTCTCCAAGACCTACATGAACTGGATGGAAAACGTCCACGACTGGTGCATTTCCCGTCAGCTCTGGTGGGGACACAGAATTCCCGCATGGTATTGCGCCGACTGCGGCGAGATCACCGTTTCCAAAGAAGATGCCACCGTCTGCGCCCACTGCGGAAGCTCCAATATCCGCCAGGAGGAGGACGTTCTCGATACCTGGTTCTCTTCCGCCCTCTGGCCCTTCTCCACTCTTGGCTGGCCCGAAAAGACCGCCGATCTGGAATACTGGTATCCCACC
>SVLY01000029.1 GCA_015067715.1 Oscillospiraceae bacterium
AAAATAAATCCCTCATACGCCGCAGCGTATTTCATAGCGTCAGCTATTTCATAACGCGAAGCGTTATTTCACAAATCCCGCAAGGGATTTATTTCATTGAAAAGAACCCACACTTGTCGTAGACAAGTGTGGGTTCTTTTCTGATGGAGATAGTGGGGATCGAACCCGCGACCTCTTGAATGCCATTCAAGCGCTCTCCCAGCTGAGCTATACCCCCGAGTTGGTCGTTGCTGTCAGACAGCCTCATTATTATAACATGAAAAAAATATTTGTCAAGCTTTTTTTCGCCGGAGGGAAAAAGTTTTTTTTCTTGCAATCGGCCCCGGGCTATTGTATAATGAAGGTGCAAACAAAAAACTGCCGGAGGAAGTTACGTATGTATATAACTGTTTGGAACGAATACAGACACGAGCGGGAAGAGGAATTCAAAAAGGTCTACCCCGACGGAATGCACGGGGCAATTGCCGAGTATCTCCGTGCCGAGGGCTTTGACGTTGGAACTGCCGTTCTTGACGAGCCTGAACACGGACTCACCGACGAGGTTCTTGCCAAGACCGACGTTCTCTTCTGGTGGGGGCACTGCGCCCACGAAGAGGTCTCCGATGAGATCGTTAACAAGGTCTACCGCAGAGTTATGGAGGGTATGGGTCTCGTTGTTCTCCATTCCGGCCATGCCTCGAAGATATTCCGCAAGCTCATGGGAACCGATTCCTACGATCTCAAGTGGCGTGAAAGCGGCGATATGGAGATCCTTTGGAACTGCAACCCCGGCCATCCCATCACCAAGGGCGTTGGGGACAAGATAATCCTGCCCCACGAAGAGACCTACGGCGAGCATTTCATCATTCCTGAGCCCGACGAGACCGTCTTTATCAGCTGGTTTACCGGCGGCGAGGTTTTCCGCAGCGGTCTTTGCTACCGCCGCGGAAGAGGCAAGATATTCTATTTCCGCCCCGGTCACGAGGCTTTCCCCACCTATTACGATCCCACCGTGCGCCGCGTTCTGAAAAACGCCGCCATCTGGGCCGCTCCCGAGGACACCGAAAAGCTCACCTACGGCTGGGTGCCCGCAACCGTCTGAGATAAATATGCTTTCAGCTTTCCGGGCAGGGGAGGGTTTTCTCCCCCTGCCCGGAAACGTTTTGAAATACCGAAAGGAGAAGATCGATTTATGTTTCCTCTCAAGCCCCTGTGCGATGAGCCCCGTCAGGTCATACTGGATACGGACATTGGCCCGGACTGTGACGATGCGGGAGCTCTGGCAATACTGAGCCTTTTTTCCCGAAAGCTTGGTTTTAAGATCGCCGCCCTTATAAACTGCACCTCAAACCCATGGGGCAACGGCACTGCGGAAGCCATAATGCGGGTTTGCGGTGTTACCGGAGTGCCACAGGGCAGATTCATGCGGCACAGCTTTCTTGCGGACTCCCAAGTCTATAACCGTCAGGTGGCAACGGACTATTCTCCGGACTGCATCTCCGGCAGGCTGAAGGTGGAGGACTCACTTGAACTCTACCGCCGGACTCTTCTTGCCGCCCCGGACAAGGGAGTCACGGTGATCACCATTGGCCAGATGAACGCCATAGGCGAGCTTTTTGAAAAAGAGCCCGGCCTCTGCGGAAGAAAGATCGCCTCCGTCGTGTCCATGGCCGGAAGTATGAACGAAGCGGTTCAGGAGTATAACGTTAAATGCCACGTGGATGGGGCGAAAGCCTTTTTTGACGGAGCGGAAAAGCTGGGCATTCCCGTTGTGCTGCTCCCCTTTGAGACCGGAGCGGACGTTATGACCGGCTTTGCTCCGGATGACGGCGGCAGAGACCCCATTCGCGATGCCTACCGTATCTACACCGGGGGAGCCATGCGCCGAAACAGCTGGGATCTCACCGCGGTTCATTATGCCGTCCTGGGCGAAAACGGATTTTACCGCACCTCTGCTCCGGGAAAGCTCACCGTTCTTTCCGGCGGAGAGGTCAGGCTCGTTCCCTGCGAGGGCGGAAACGTCTCTTTTGCGGATAAAACCGTTCCTCACGACGTGCTTGAGAGAGAGCTTGACGGACTTATCGCCGAAAGCTGCCTGTGAAAACTGCGGTACCACCGGGACAAATGTTAAGAATTGTTAAGGTTTGTGCAAAAGTATTGACATCGGCTGCCCTATTGTATATAATTCTATCATAGTTCACAAAGGGGGACGCCGCTCATGAAGAAAAAGAAACACGACCTTAATTACCACACAAGAAAAACCGTGTTTTCGATGTATTGGATCCAGATAGCTTCGCTGCTGACCTTTTACATGGTTTATTTCATTTTCAAATGCTTCTTTGAATACGACTATTTCCTTGAACAGCTTGCTCTGAGCATCGTTGTTGAGGCCACCATCTGCTACATGGCCTACAAAAAGGCCTGGGCGCTTGGCGATTTTCACGCCGGAGAGGTCATCACCGGCGCGACACAGTTGCGCAAATACCGTGCTCTGTGGATCGGTCTGTTCATGGTCGCGCCGATCATCGTGTGTGCTCTGTTCAGCTCCCTGCTCAGGGCTGTCGGTGTTAACCTCGGCATTTTTGAAACCGTTCTCAACCTCTTCGTCTTCCGCTGGAGCGGAGTTGTGGAATATATCTCAAGATGGAGCAAGGGCTCTGCCATCGTTGGCATTGTGTTCTACATTGTCGCCTGCGCGCCCCTTGTGGTCACGTCGTATTTCGGGTTCCGCAACGGCTTTATCGGCATTTACGAGGGCATCGTCCTGAAAAAACGCCACTGCGAGAGATACGAAAACGAAGGCGCCAGAGAGATCTGGAACAAGGTATAAACCGCTTACATCGGCAATACCCTTATCATTGGGGTGTTGCCGATGTTTTATTTCAAACCGAAAAATGCCGTGCTTGCAATTCCGGGACTGGTGATTTTGGCGCTGGCGATATTTCTTTCACTCCGGGGGGACGGCGCCGCGCCGGTGTCCGGTTACGTTGTCAGCCGGGTGGATGCCGTTGTGCTGGACGCGGGTCACGGCGGAGCGGATGGGGGCACGGTGGGACGGTCCGGGACGGTCGAAAAGGATATCAACCTGGAAATTACCCTGCTCACCCGGGAGTTCTGCGATTTTCTTGGGGTGAAGACCGTTCTGACCAGGGATTCGGACGTTTCTCTTGGCTCCGGGGAGACCCTGCGCCGACAGAAGGCAACGGACCTTCGGGCGAGGGTAGAGCTTGTGCGCTCGTTGGGGCCGGTCTGCCTTATCAGCATTCATCAGAACTATTACGGGGACAGAGTCTCCCGTGGGGCTCAGGTGTTCTATGCTCCGGGAAACCAGTCCGGTGAGGCTCTTGCCAAAAGTATGCGCCAAAGCATTGCCCATGCAACGGGAGAAGAAAAGCCCAGGGAGGCAATGGCCATACCAAACGGAAATTATCTACTTGAAAATCTTGCGTGTCCTGCTATAATAATAGAGTGTGGGTTTTTGTCCCATCCGGAGGAGGAAATGCTTCTCAACTCTCCGGAATACCGGGCAAGGCTTGCCTTTGCCGTTGCCGCCGAGGCGCTGAACTGCGTGACCGTGGGAATAGATCCCGGCGCGGCGCAAAACTGAACCGGGGGTCGAATAGTTAATATGGCACAAAAGCAAAAGGTATCTTACGTCTGTGACAACTGCGGCTATGACAGTATCCGCTGGTACGGTCAGTGTCCCTCCTGCAAGACCTGGGACAGCCTTAAAGAATTTAAAGAGGCGCCCGTTTCCGCCGCTCCGGCGGTGAGCTTTTCCAGAACCAAAAACAGCCCAAAAAGCATAGACAGCATCGACACTGCCGACGAGCTCCGCTTTGGTACGGGCTTTTCCGAGCTGGACAGAGTTTTGGGCGGCGGCGCCGTCAGGGGCTCCATCGTGCTCATCGGCGGCGAGCCGGGCATCGGCAAATCCACGCTGATGCTCCAGATATGCCGTTGCCTTTCCGGCTGCGGCGATGTGCTCTACGCCTCGGGCGAGGAGTCCCAGCGCCAGATAAAGCTCCGGGCAGACAGGCTTGAGGTGAAGGGCAAAAACATATCCGTTCTGGCAGAGACGAATCTGGATCTGATACTTGACGCCACCACGGAGCTGAAGCCGGCCTTTCTTATCGTCGACTCCGTTCAGACGGTCTACCGCCCCTCGGTTGGTGCGGCGCCGGGCAACGTGACCCAGATAAAAGAGTGTACAATGGCCCTTTTGCGAATGGCGAAGGACACGGGCACAGTAGTCTTCATTGTCGGCCACGTAAACAAGGACGGCGAGATCGCCGGACCGAAGATACTTGAGCACATGGTGGACTGCGTGCTCTATTTCGAGGGCGAAAAGCAGAACGCCTACCGCATTCTGCGTGCGGCGAAGAACCGATTCGGATCGACCAACGAGATCGGCGTTTTCGAGATGAAGGACAAGGGTCTTGAGGAGATACTGAACCCCAGCGAGGCAATGCTTGCCGGACGTCCCTCCGGTGTGCCGGGCACCTGTATTACCGCGGTGATGGAGGGCACCCGTCCCATTCTTGCGGAGGTGCAGGCTCTCGTTGCAAAGAGCGCCTTCGGAAACCCCAGAAGAATGGCCTCCGGTGTGGACTACAACCGCGCCGTGCTTTTGCTTGCGGTGCTGGAGACCAGAGCCGGACTGCTCCTTGGCGGGTCGGACGCTTACGTGAACGTTATCGGCGGTCTGAAAATAGACGAGCCTGCGGCAGACCTTGCAACTGTGATCGCCCTTGCCTCCAGCTTCCGGGATCTTCCGGTCGTGCCGGACACCCTTGCCATTGGCGAGGTTGGTCTCACCGGTGAGCTAAGGCGTGTCCACGCTCTGGAGCAACGCATTGCCGAGGCGGCGAGAATGAAGTTCAAGCGCTGTATCTGCCCCTATTACGGCACATCAGGCATACGCGCGCCGGAGGGCATGGAGCTTATCCGTGTCCACAGCATTCCCCAGGCACTCTCTGCGGCTTTCAATGCATAAACAGCCCGCAAAAGATTAAAACTATGCTCCGGACAGAGTTCCGGAGCATTTTTGCGTCTGTGGGGGAATTTGGTTTGTTGGATGCGGCACTTGTGACGGACGGTGAAAAAATACGGAGGGTGGAGCCGGAGGCTATTTTACAGGGCAGAGCGGTTTTGTGTCCCGGAACTAAAGCGGTGCTTTTGTGCTCCGGGGGAAGGCGGATATTCGTGACCTCCGGGGGAGTTCCAATGCCGGGCTCGGCCACGGCTGTGAGCTGCGGAATGTCGGAGCGGGACAGCGTGAGCGTTTCGGCCCTCTCCGGGGAAAGGGCAATGCTTTCGGTGAGGAGGCGCCTGCCGGTCATCTCCGGGGGAGAGGTCTGTGTTCAGGAGCTTGCGCTTCGGGGGGATTCCGACTGGGAGCTGACGGCCCTTCGGGGAGGAGTTTTGCTGTGCCTGGGAGTGGAACCGGAAAAGCTTGGAGAGCTGTTATAATCCGGGAGAGGGTGAAATATAATTTGTAATATGTACAAACTGATGCCATGGCGCTTGGAGGAAGAACTATGCTGGATCATGGGGACGTAAACACCGTTGAGCTTTGCGGAAGGGTTGCAACAGAGCCCGTCTACACCCACACGGCTTCGGGCTGGGATCATTACGGATTTGTGGCGGACGTGCCGAGGCTTTCGGGACGTGTGGACAGTCTTATGCTGAGCGTTCCGTCCTACATACTGCTGAACACGGAGATACACTGCGGGGACGTGCTTCGGTTGAAGGGGAGTCTGAGAAGCCGGAACGTTCACGAGAGCGAAAGGTACAGGCTTTTGCTTTCTGTACGGGCGGTGAGCGCGGAAAAGCTTCGTGAGCTCACCTGTGAAAACCGGGTCGAGCTCACGGGCTGTCTTTGCCGGCCGCCGGTGTACAGGGAAACGCCCCTTGGAAGACGGGTGTGCGACATTATGCTCGCCGTGCGGCGGAGGTACGGAAGGGCAGATTTTCTGCCGCTGATCGTCTGGGGGGAAAACGCCCTGAGGGCAGGGGAGCTGTCCCCGGGGGACAGAGTGGCCTGTTCCGGGCGGTTTCAAAGCCGGGAATACGTGAAGCGTCTGCCGGAAGGCGACGAGGTGCGTACCGCCTACGAGGTATCCGTGGGTGAATTTGAAAAAGAGGCCGGAGCGTAAAGAAAAACAGCGCAGGTCCGAAAGCGTTGGCTTTGGGACTGCGCTGTTTTTGTGCTGTTTTTTTTTGAGCCGGTTTAGCGGGCTTCCTTCTTCTTGGCGAAGCAATCGCTGCAGAAGACAGGTCTGTCGGTCTTGGGCTCGAAGGGAACTCTGGCTTCGCCGCCGCAGTTGGCGCAGACAGCGGTGAAGAACTCGCGGGGACCGCGGGATGCGTTCTTGCGGTTGTCACGGCAGGCTTTGCATCTCTGGGGCTCGTTCTGGAAGCCGCGCTCGGCGTAGAATTCCTGCTCACCGGCGGTGAAGACGAAATCGGCGCCGCACTCTTTGCACTTAAGAGTCTTGTCCTGGTACATGTGGTTTTACCTCACTTATTTTTGCCCCAGCTTTGTTAAATGTGCATGGACTTTCCCGTTTTAAAGATAGCCTGCAAAATATTGTGTCTAAGGGCATAATTATATATGCGAACAGGTACCCCTGTTTTCGCCGGAAGAGAGCAATATCCGCTTGCCTTTGGTTCGTATGCGGGACATTGCGTTGTCCACGGATTTCCGTGAGAGGTTAAGAGCGTTGGAGGTCTCCTCGGTTGAGAAGCCCCTGAGCCATGCGGAGAGAACTTTTCTCTCCAGGGGGGAAAGCTGTCCCTTGAGGGCAGAGACCAGCGACTCGGCCTCGTCTCTGTCGAGAACGCGGTCTATCTCGCTTTCGGAGGAGGAGAGGAAAAGCTCGCTGAGAGCGTCGCCGCTGCGGTCTGAAAGGGAAACGTAGCCGTTCATGGGGATGTTTTTTGCGGAAAGGCTCCGGCGCAGAGCGGCATAGAGCTCGTTGCGGATACAAACGGCGGCGAAGGCTGTGAAGGGTACCCCGCGGGAGGGAGAATATTCCCGGATGGCGCGTATAAGGCCGACCATACCCTCCTGGACGAAATCGGAGCGCTCCCATCCGTCACGGTAACAGGTTCTGGTCTGGGAATAGACGAGAGGAGTGTACCTGAGGACGAGGGCCTCTTCGGCTGAGGTATCGCCGGAGGCGGCCAGAGCGAGCAAAGCGGCATCGTCCGGGGGAGGAGAGGAAATCATTTGTACACCACCGTGTCGAAGGTTAGGAATTTTGTTTGCTTTTCCGCTTGCGAATATTAAATCATATTTGCAATTGCTTGTCAAGAGCATTGCGGAAAAAAAGTAAAAAAATTGTGAATGAAATCGGCGGAGAAAAAATTGCTCCTTTTTGGGACAAATATAAAAAAATAATTGCCCGAATGTCATTGACAAAGGCAATTGGTTGTGGTATAATCTTTTACTGGACTATGTCGCCGGATTTTGTGGCGAAACTCAGCTGAGTATATGATAGCATAAAGCTTTTCAGAATGCAAGCGGTTTTTGAAAATCTTAACACCGGCCCCGGGCGTTTCGTCTGACGGCGCTCGGCAGTGTAGGTCCAATACAGCCAGAACGGAGCATTTTTATGGTCAATGTGAAGGATGTTCATTACGGCAGAACTCTCAGAAAGAGCTTTGCCAAGATCCAGGAACTGACGGAGATGCCGAACCTGATCAAGGTGCAGAAGGACTCTTTTAAGTGGTTCTGCAACGAGGGTCTTCGGGAAGTTTTCGACGAGATGACTTCTATCTCGGACTATTCCGGCAAGCTTGAGCTTAAGTTTGTTGATTACAGCCTTGAGTACAAGCCCAAGTACACTATCGAAGAATGCAAGGCGAGAGACGCGACGTATTCCATCTCCATGAAGGTCCGCGTTCGCCTTCACAACAAGGAGACCGGCGAGATCAAGGAGCAGGAGCTCTACATGGGCGACCTCCCCATGATGACCGAGACCGGTACCTTCATTATAAACGGTGCTGAGCGTGTTATCATCTCTCAGATCGTCCGTTCCCCGGGTATGTATTTCGACAAGAAGCCCGACAAGATGGACAACATGATCTACAGCGGCACCATCATCCCCAACCGCGGCACCTGGCTCGAGTACGAGTCCGATACCGCCGACCTTCTCTACGTCCGTATCGACAAGAGCCGCAAGATCTTCCTCACCTCTCTCATCCGCGCCATCGGCGTTGAGAGCGACGAGGACATTCTTGCCATGTTCGGCGACGACGTCCGTCTGAAGGCCACCCTTGCAAAGGACAACCTCAAGACCACCGACGAGGCCGTTATGGAGATCTACCGCCGTCTGCGTCCCGGCGAGCCCCCCACGGTCGAGACCTCCAAGGCGCTCATCTATTCCTCCTTCTTCGACAGACGCTACGACCTCTCCAGAGTCGGCCGTTTCAAATATAATAAGAAGATGGATCTCACCCACCGTATCGTGGGCAGAGTTCTTGCCGCTCCCGCAGTTGATCCCCTCACCGGCGAGATCATTGCCGACGCCGGCGAGCTTCTCTCCGAGGCCGCTGCCGACCGCATCGCCCGCCGCGGCGTAAGCCGTGTTCTGCTGGACGTTGACGGCAACGAGGTTGTTGTCTTCGACAACGGCATGGTCTGGCTTGACGATTTTGTGGACTGCGATCCCAAGGAGCTTGGCATCTGGGAAAAGGTCCGCTTCGACGAGCTCACCCGTATGATGGGCGAGTACGGCGAGGATATCGACGGTCTTAAGAAGGCCATCTCCGAAAACGTCGAGGTGCTCATTCCCCGTCACATCACTCCCGAGGACATGCTTGCCTCCATCAACTACCTCAACGGTCTTGCATGGGACATCGGCAACCCCGACGATATCGACCATCTGGGCAACCGCCGTCTCCGCTGTGTCGGTGAGCTTCTGCAGAACAACTTCCGCATTGGCTTTGCCAGAATGGAGCGTGTTATCCGCGAGAGAATGACCGTTCAGGACATTAACTCCGTCACTCCCCAGAGCCTTATCAACATCCGTCCCGTCACTGCCGCCATCAGAGAGTTCTTCGGTTCCAACCCCCTCTCCCAGTTCATGGACCAGATCAACCCCCTGGCCGAGCTCACCCACAAGCGCCGTATTTCCGCTCTGGGTCCCGGCGGTCTTTCCAGAGACAGAACCAACTTCGAAGTCCGAGACGTGCACTACAGCCACTACGGCCGTATGTGCCCCATTGAGACCCCCGAAGGTCCCAACATCGGTCTTATCTCCTATCTTGCCAGCTACGCCCGTATCAACGATTACGGCTTTATCGAGGCTCCCTATCAGGTGATCGACCCCGTCACCCACAAGGTCACCGACGAGATCGTTTACCTCACCGCCGACGAAGAAGACGGCAACATCATCGCCCAGAAGAACGAACCCCTGGACGAAGAGGGCAGAATTGCCAACCAGTACGTCACCTGCCGCTTCAAGGAAGACATTATCTCCGTCGAGCGCGACAGAGTCACCCTTATGGACGTTTCTCCCAGAGAAATGGTCTCTGTTGCAACCAGCTTTATCCCCTTCCTTGAAAACGACGACGCTAACCGAGCCCTCATGGGCGCTAACATGCAGCGTCAGGCAGTTCCTCTTCTCGTTCCTGAGCAGCCCTTCGTCGGCACCGGTATCGAGTACAAGGCCGCCTGCGACTCCGGCATCTGCATTCTTGCCGAGGGCGACGGCACCGTTACCCGCGTCACTGCCGACGAGATCACCGTCAGCTACGACTCCGGCGAGATCAAGACCTATAAGCCCATCAAGTTCCTGCGTTCCAACCAGGCCAGCTGCTTAAACCAGCGTCCCATCGTCAACACCGACGACAGAGTCACCAAGGGCACCGTCCTTGCCGACGGTCCTTCCACCTGCAACGGTGAGATCTCCCTGGGCCGCAACGTTCTCATCGGCTTCATGAGCTGGGAAGGCTACAACTACGAGGACGCTGTTCTTATCAACGAAAAGCTCGTCCGCAACGACGTGTTCACCTCTCTCCACATTGAAGAGTACGAGATCGAAGCCCGCGACACCAAGCTCGGGCCGGAAGAGATCACCCGCGGCATTCCCAACGTGGGCGACGACGCTCTGAGGGATATCGACCCCGAAGGCATCGTCCGCATTGGCGCTGAAGTCCGCCCCGGCGACATTCTTGTTGGCCGCGTTACCCCCAAGGGCGAGACCGAGCTCACCGCAGAGGAGCGTCTGCTCCGCGCCATCTTTGGCGAAAAGGCCCGCGAGGTCCGCGACACCTCCCTCCGTGTGCGCCACGGCGAGAGCGGCATTGTCGTTGACGTTAAGAAATTCACCCGTGAAAACGGCGACGAGATGAGCCCCGGCGTTAACATCGTCGTCAAGGTATACATTGCCCAGAAGAGAAAGATCTCCGTGGGCGACAAAATGGCCGGCCGTCACGGCAACAAGGGCGTTATTTCCCGTATTCTCCCCCAGGAGGATATGCCCTTCCTTCCCGACGGCACACCTCTTGACATAGTTCTGAACCCCCTGGGCGTTCCTTCCCGAATGAATATCGGTCAGGTCCTTGAGGTCCACCTGGGCTATGCCGCAAGTGCTCTTGGCTGGCACGTTGCCACCCCTGTTTACGACGGCGCCAAGGAATACGAGATCGAAGAGACCCTCCGTCTTGCCGGCCTCGACCCCGACGGCAAGAGCGTTCTTTACGACGGACGTACCGGCGAGCCCTTCCACAACAAGGTCACCGTCGGCTACATGTACTTCCTTAAGCTCCATCACCTTGTCGACGACAAGATCCACGCCCGTTCCACCGGCCCCTACTCCCTGGTTACTCAGCAGCCTCTGGGCGGCAAAGCTCAGTTCGGCGGCCAGAGATTCGGCGAAATGGAAGTCTGGGCCCTGGAGGCCTACGGCGCGGCTTACACCCTGCAGGAGATCCTCACCGTCAAGAGCGACGATATCGTCGGCCGTGTCAAGACCTACGAGGCCATTGTCAAGGGTCAGAACATTCCGACCCCGGGCATTCCCGAATCCTTCAAGGTCCTTGTCAAGGAGCTTCAGGCTCTCTGTCTGGATATCCGCGTTCTGGACAAGGAAGGCGGCGAGATAGATCTTGCCCTGGAGGACGACGAGCCCATCAGCGAGCACGACATCGAGTACATGAGCTCCGACAGTGAGTTTGAGAACAGCGGCTTTGGCTTTGAGGACGAAGACGGTAACTACGTTTCCTCCACCGAAGAAGACGTTGCCGACCTCTTTGCCGAAGAACAGTCCATGGATTCCGATGACTTCGACGAGAACAGTGATTACTGATATTGAAGGAGACTGCCGATGAGTAAGCTTGAGTTCAGCGCAATAAAGATCGGGATCGCTTCGCCCGAAATGATCAGAAGCTGGTCATACGGCGAAGTCAAGAAGCCCGAGACCATAAACTACCGTACCCTTAAGCCCGAGCGCGAGGGCCTGTTCTGCGAGCGCATTTTCGGACCCACCAAGGACTGGGAATGCCATTGCGGAAAGTATAAAAAAGTCAGATTCAAGGGTAAGATCTGTGAACGCTGCGGCGTTGAGGTCACCAAGAAGGCCGTCCGCCGTGAGCGTATGGGCCACATCGAGCTGGCCGCTCCCGTAAGCCATATCTGGTATTTCCGCGGTATCCCCTCCAGAATGGGACTTATTCTTGACATTACCCCCAAGATCCTGGAGAGAGTTCTCTACTTCTCTCTTTACATCGTCACCGAGCCCGGTGATACCCCCCTGCAGAAGATGCAGACCCTTACCGAGAAGGAATATCAGGAGTGCTACGAGAAGTACGAGAACGACTTCAAGGCCGAAATGGGCGCCGAAGCCATTCAGAAGCTTCTTGCGGAGATCGACCTGGACGCTCTTTCCAAGCAGCTCCGCGCCGACCTTGCCACCGCCTCCGGTCAGAAGAAGGTCCGCATAATCAAGCGTCTTGAGGTCGTGGACGCATTCCGTCTTTCCGGCAACAGACCCGAGTGGATGATTTTGAACGTCGTTCCCGTCATTCCCCCGGAGATCCGCCCCATGGTTCCCATCGACGGCGGCAGATTTGCCACCTCCGACCTTAACGACCTCTACAGAAGAGTTATCAACAGAAACAACCGTCTCCAGAGACTTCTTGAGCTGGACGCTCCCGAGATCATCGTCCGCAACGAAAAGCGTATGCTCCAGGAGGCTGTTGACGCTCTTATCAACAACGGCCGCCGCGGACGTCCCGTTACCGGCCCCAACAACAGAGCTCTTAAGTCCCTTTCCGACATGCTCTCCGGCAAGCAGGGACGTTTCCGTCAGAACCTGCTGGGCAAGCGTGTTGACTATTCCGGCCGTTCCGTTATCGTTGTCGGCCCCAGCCTTAAGATCTATCAGTGCGGTCTTCCCAAGGAGATGGCTCTTGAGCTGTTCAAGCCCTTCGTTATGAAGCGCCTCGTTGAAAACGGCTCTGCCAATAACATCAAGATCGCAAAGAAGATGGTCGAGCGCACCCGTCCCGAGGTTTGGGACGAGCTTGAAGACATTATCAAGCAGCATCCCGTTATGCTCAACCGTGCTCCTACCCTCCACCGTCTGGGCATTCAGGCCTTCGAGCCTGTCCTGGTCGAGGGCAGAGCGCTTAAGCTCCACCCCCTTGTCTGTACCGCTTACAACGCCGACTTCGACGGCGACCAGATGGCTGTTCACGTGCCCCTCTCTGCCGAGGCTCAGGCCGAGGCCCGCTTCCTCATGCTCTCTGCCAACAACCTGCTCCGTCCCCAGGACGGTAACCCCGTTACCGTTCCTACCCAGGACATGATCCTCGGTTGCTACTGGCTGACCATGAACGTGGATAAGGAAAACAAGCCTGTAAACGAACAGCGTATCTTTATCAACGAGGACGAGGTTCGCCTTGCCTTTGAGGAAAAGATCATCACCATCCACGAGCCCATCAGAGTCCGCAAATTCGGTGAGTTCAACGGAGAGATGAGAAGCGCCATCGTTCCCACCACCATGGGACGTATTATCTTCAACGAGCAGGTTCCCCAGGACCTGGGTTACGTTGACCGCAACGACCCCGACCACTTCCTTGATTACGAGATCGACATGGTCATCGGCAAGAAGGCTCTTTCCAACCTGATCTCTGCCTGCATCAAGAAGCACGGCTTTGCCGTTACCTCTGAGGTTCTTGACCGCATCAAGGAGACCGGCTTCCACTATTCCACTCTTGGCGCCATCACCATCAGCGTTGCTGACATGATCATCCCCCAGGAGAAGAAGGCCATGCTGGCCGAGACCGAGGCAAAGGTTCTGAAGATCGACCAGCAGTACCGCAGAGGTTACGTTTCCGCCGAAGAGCGTATGCGTTACACTCTTGCCGAGTGGGAAGCCACCACCGAAGCCGTTTCCGACGTCATGTTCAACGGCTTTGCCAAGGATAACCCCATCTTTATCATGCAGGACTCCGGTGCCCGAGGCAACAAGGCTCAGATCAGACAGCTGGCCGGTATGCGCGGTCTTATCAGAAACACTGCAGGTAAGACTATCGAAACTCCTATCAAGTCCAACTACCGTGAAGGACTTACGGTTCTTGAATACTTCACCGCTGCCCGTGGCGGCAGAAAGGGTCTGGCCGATACCGCTCTGCGTACCGCCGACTCCGGCTACCTGACCAGACGTCTCGTTGACGTTTCCCAGGAAGTTATCATCCGCGAGGAAGACTGCGGCACCAAGGAAGGCATGGAGGTCTACGAGATCGTCCATAACGACCAGGTCATCGAAAAGTTCAAGGACAGACTTGTCGGCCGTTATCTTGCCGCCGACTTCGTGGATGAGGCCACCGGCGAGGTGCTCGTCTCCAGCGATACCCTCATGACCGAGAAGGAAGCCAAGATCATCATGGATCGCGGCGTGACCCGTATTCGCATCCGTTCCGTTCTGGCCTGCGCCTGCAGATACGGTGTCTGCTCCAAGTGCTACGGTTCCAACCTTGCCACCGGCGGCCCCATGAATATCGGCGAAGCAGTCGGTATCATCGCGGCTCAGTCCATCGGCGAGCCCGGTACCCAGCTTACCATGAGAACCTTCCACACCGGCGGTGTTGCCGGTAAGGACGCGGCGGACATCACCAGAGGTCTGCCCCGAGTGGAAGAAATGTTCGAGGTCAGAAAGCCCAAGCGCGCCGCCGTTCTCACCGAGATCTCCGGTGTCGTCCGCATTGAGGCTGCCCGTAAGGCAACCGTCAAGAACGTCAACGTCGTTTCCGACGAGGGCGAAGTCAAGACCTACCAGATCCCCGTCAGCGCCGGCATTCTCGTCAACGAGGGCGACCGCGTTGAAAAGGGTCAGGAGCTTACCGAAGGTATTCTCCATCCCCAGGACGTTCTCCGTACCCGCGGCGTAGAGGCTGTTGAGGACTACATCCTCAAGGAAGTCCAGATGGTCTACCGTGGCAGCGCCATGGACATCAACGACCGTCACATCGAGATCATCATCCGTCAGATGATGAAGAAGGTCCGCGTGGACGATCCCGGCGACACCGATCTGCTGCTTGGCTCCTACGTTGACAAGTACGAGATCACCGTTCAGAACGCCAAGGTCCAGGCCCGCATTGACGCAGGCGAGACCGAGCTCAAGCTGGCCGAGTATTCCCAGACTCTTATGGGCATCACCCGCGCCGCCCTTGCTACCGACAGCTTCCTGTCCGCCGCCTCCTTCCAGGAGACCAACAGGATACTCACCGATGCCTCCATCAAGGGCAAGATCGACCCGCTTATCGGCACCAAGGAAAACGTTATCATCGGCAAGCTCATTCCTGCCGGTACCGGTCTTGAGAGATACCGTACCTCCTCCGAGGAGAAGGAAGACCATATCTCCCTGCCCAGAAACGTTGGCGTTAACCTTTCCAACCCCGACTTCGACCTTGAGGACGAGGAAGAAGAGGATGAGGAGCTCACCGAGGCCGAGATCTTTGAAGAAGATATCGAAGACGAAGCCGAAGAGAACGAAGAGGTCTGAATTTAACATCAACACCGAAGCTTTCCCTATTGCGAAAGCTTCGGTGTTTTGTTATAATAGACCCATAGCTTATATAATAAGGAAGTGAATCTGCGATGCTGATCGATGCAGCAAATAATCAGGGTATTATATACCGTGCCCCGGAAAATATGTTTGGCTACAACGGCTGGGGCTCTGTTTGCAGGGACGATAACGGAGTTATGTATTCCGTCTGGTCCGGCAACCGGATCGCCCACGTATGCCCCTTTGGCAGGACGTATATGTCCAAAAGCTACGACGAGGGAAAGACCTGGTCCGTGCCCTCCGTTATCAACGACACGCCCCTTGACGACAGGGATGCCGGAATTATCTGCCTTGGGGGAGAAAAACTGCTGGTTTCCTGGTTCGTTCACCCGGCAAAGTCCTATCTGACCCACCACAGGGACGGAATTGTTAACGCCAATACCGACGAGGGCGGAAAAGCTCTTCTTCACGCCGGTCTTAAGAACTTTGAAAAATACGTGGATCAGCCGGAGCTTGGAGGTTCGTATATACGTATTTCCGAAGATGGCGGAAATACCTGGGGTGAAACGGTTCGCGTTCCCGTAAGCGCGCCTCACGGCCCCATCAGACTGTCCGACGGTTCGCTCTTTTATATGGGTACTGCCATGTACACCGACGCCATCCCCAAAGGAACCAATGCCGCGTATAAAAGCTATGACGACGGAAAGACCTGGGAAAAGGTCGGCGTTCCGGAGGAGATGGTCTGCGCAAACGGCTATGCCTTCGAGGAGCCCCACGCAATTGAACTTCCCTCGGGAAGAATTCTTTCGGTTTTCCGCGCTGAACACTGGGTGGAAGGCGATTGGGATCAGCCTTTTACCGTGGTCACGACCTATTCCGACGATGGCGGAAAGACCTGGAGCACCATGAAACACACCGGTATCTGCGGCGCTCCGCCCCATCTTATGATGCATTCCTCCGGCGCGCTGATCTGCTCTGTGGGCAGAAGATGCGACCCCCACGGCGAGCGTGCCTACGTGAGCTACGACTGCGGCGAGACCTGGGAGGACGAGTATATCCTCTCTTATTCGGACAACGGCGATCTGGGCTATCCTGCCAGCGTCGAGCTTTCCGACGGAAGCATTTTCACCATGTTCTACCAGCGCTTTGCCCCCGAGGACGGCAAGAACCGCTCCATCCTCTGGACGAAGTGGAAGCTTAAAGACAGATAAAAAACGTGGCCTCCCGGGCATTCCGGGAGGCCATGAATAATTTTTTTTGGAGATCTTACATGAGGGTACAGGTCATTGTTACAGACCTCGACAGAACGCTTCTGCGCACGGACAAGAGCATTTCGGATCACACCCTTCGGGTGTGGGAAAAATGCCGGGAAAGGGGGATAAAGCTCTTTGCCGCCAGCGCCCGCCCCATGCGGGACGTTCTGGAGTTTGGCAGAAAGGTGCATTTCGACGGCGTTGCGGCAACAAACGGCGCGGTAGTTGCCTTTGAAGGGGAAAAGCTGGAGTACGGCATGGGCAGAGCGGAGTGCGAAGCCGTTCTTGAAAAGATTGCAGAGCTGGGGGACGTTTTTATCTCCCTTGAGACGGACGTCGGCCTGTTTTCAAACAGGGATATCCCCCAGTGGAAGCCCACGGTCTACGGCGGTTTTCCAAAGATTCCGGAGGGAGTTCTTCCGTATAAGATCATCGCCAGCAGTGATAACCCCATGCTCTACGCCGAACCCGGGCGCTTTCTCACGGAGGGCGTATACCATACCGTGGCGGACGGCAAGCTTTTGCAGGTGATGAGCCAAAACGCCACAAAGTGGAAAGGTGTGGAGCATATGCTCTCCCGGTACGGAATTCCGCCGGAAAACACGGTGTATTTTGGTGACGATAACGACGATATCGATCCCATAAAAAACTGCGGTCTGGGTGTTGCGGTTGCAAATGCCATTCCGGAGGTGCTCTCCGTTGCAGACCGGGTTGCCCCGTCAAATGACAGCGACGGTGTTGCCATGTTTTTGGAGGAGCTGATAGGGCAGGCGTGACCCGGTTTTAGAGAACAGTGAACAGAAGCCGCATGGGCGATCCACGAATCGCCCATGCGGGACAAACAGATAAACCCAACGCCGTAGGGCGGGGGCTTGCTCCCGCCGAAACGTATGGGGAGGATATGAGATCTTACCCATACCAACCGGCAGGTTCGATATCGTGCAAATGGCGAACTTCACCTCACCCTGCAAGGGGAAGGCAAATTTTTATGCAAGCTCAAGTCCGAGGGCAAGAATGGGCTTTACACGGTCGAAGATACCGGGCAGGTCGGAGATGGGCAGGGGATTTGTGCCGAGGCCGGCTTCCACCGTGTAGCCGGGGCGGGTGAATTCCTGAATGAACCAGTCCTTGTACCCGGCAAAGGAGGATTCGTAGGGGGTGTCCTCAAGGGCGTAGCCCGAGGCGGCGGCGAAGCGGAGACCGATCTCGTAGGCCGAGGGCACTTCGATATCTCCGTACTGCCAGTAGATGACCTGCCCCTGGGTGTGAAGTGAGACCGTAAGCGCAAAGTCCCGGTACCGGGTGAAGGCCGCAACTGCGGCGGACTCCGGAGCCGAGAGGGGAGCCGTGCCCACGTAGTCCCGGGGAGCAGGGGAGGTAAAGCCCTTTTCGAACTTGATCTCCTTTGCCCTCTCCCAGCCGGCAGGGTAGTTCAGGTTGAGATCCGTACCCTGAATATTTGCCTTCCACCCCTGGGGAAAGGGAATTTCCGGAAAGCCTCCGGCAATCTCGAGAGCCCGGTCGTAAAACGGGCCGCCGTCCAGAGCACCGGTGACAAGGTCAACTCCGTCCGGGTCGATCATCGGGGCTAAAAACAGGGTGGTTCGGGAGAAAAGGCTTTGGGCGCTGTGGCCGCAGAGGTCACCGTGGGGAAGTATTGCCATGGCGTAGTCCTCGGCAAAGGAGGCAAGAAGCGGAGAGGTTATCCACTCGTTTGCATGGTGGGCGGCGTTATAGAATACCTCCCGTGGGCCGGAGCCAATGCGAAGATAGGAAAGCCGCTTTCCCATGACGGAGCGCCCAAGACTTCCGCCCCGAAGAAAGGGATAGCGCGCCTTCAGACCGTCCAGGACAAGCTCTGAGAGACAGTAGGTGTAGCTCACTCCCTTGGGCACGACTTTGAAGCCAAAGGGGATTATCAGCATTTGACCGACGGGAACGTTCTTTGCGGGAATGCCGGGGTTTGCGGCGGCGATGGCCTCGGGGGTGGTGGAATAGGTCTTTGCCAGGCGGAAAAAGCTGTCTCCCCGGACGGCCTCGTGCCTTGTGTAGCCGCGGAGATAGGGCAGAAGCGCGTTTTGGCTCTTCGGGCCGAAGATGCCGTCCGGATCAAGGCCGGCGCTCTGCTGAAACCGCTGGAGCGAGACCAGGGTCCTGCCCCCAAAGATGCCGTCTGTTGGGCCGGGCTCGGTTCCGGCGCGGGTAAGTCCGAGCTGCAAAAGCTCAACCTCCGGTCCGCAGCTTTCGTATTTCAGTGTTTTCACGGGTGGTCACCTCCGGATAAGATATGCTTATACATATCTATTTGGGGAAGACAATAAATATCCCGGACAAAGTGGGGTAAATTTGTTATAAATGTGTATTTACTATGGGCTGAAATGTGGTATAATTTTATAGGTAAATTTGTACTATCTTGTAAAGGAGCGGACATATGAACTATACTCACGAAGTTGAAAACATGTGTGTAGTTAACAAGGGCTGCGACCACGGCCCTGCGCCCATTCCCGAAGAGGGAAGATGGGTAAAATCCAAGGAGATCAGCGATATCTCCGGTTTCTCTCACGGTATCGGCTGGTGCGCACCCCAGCAGGGCTGCTGCAAGCTGAGCCTCAACGTTAAGAACGGCATCATCGAAGAGGCTCTTGTTGAGACTCTCGGTTGCTCCGGTATGACCCACTCTGCCGCCATGGCCGCTGAGATCCTCCAGGGCAAGACCCTTCTCGAGGCTCTCAACACCGACCTCGTCTGCGACGCTATCAACGTTGCAATGCGCGAGATCTTCAAGCAGCTGGCTTACGGCAGAACCCAGTCCGCTTTCTCTGAGGACGGTCTTTCCGTCGGTTCCTCCCTCGAGGACCTCGGCAAGGGTCTCCGTTCCCAGGTTGGCACCATGTTTGGCACCAAGGCCAAGGGTGTCCGCTACCTTGAAATGAGCGAAGGCTATGTTCTCAACATCGCCCTCGACGCCAACAAGGAAGTCATCGGCTACAAGTTCGTTCACCTCGGAAAAATGATGGAAGCCATCCGCAACGGCGTTGACCCCAAGGTTGCCTATGAGAAGAACATCGGCACCTACGGCCGCTACGACAGCGCTGACAGCTACATCGATCCGCGTAAAGACTAAGGGAAGGGGGCTTTAACAATGCTGTTTGAGAACTATAACAGAAGAATCGACACCATCAACAAGGTCCTTGCCGAGTATGGCATCGAAAGCATCGAAGCCTGCCGCGACATCTGCCTTGAAAAGGGCATCGACGTTGAAAAGATCGTCAAGGGCACCCAGCCCATCGCTTTTGAGAACGCCGTCTGGGCTTACACCATGGGCTGCGCTATCGCCATCAAGAAGGAATGCAAGTCCGCCGCCGACGCTTCCGAAGCTATCGGCATCGGCCTTCAGGCTTTCTGCATCCCCGGCTCCGTCGCCGACAACCGCAAGGTCGGTCTTGGCCACGGCAACCTGGGCGCAATGCTGCTCCGCGAGCAGACCGAGTGCTTCTGCTTCCTCGCCGGCCACGAGTCCTTCGCCGCCGCTGAGGGCGCTATTAAGATCGCTCTTACCGCCAACAAGGTCAGAACCAAGCCCCTCCGCGTTATCCTGAACGGTCTGGGCAAGGACGCTGCCTATATCATCTCCAGAATCAACGGCTTCACCTACGTTGAGACTTCCTTCGACTTTGCCACCTCCGAGCTCTCCGTCGTCCGCGAAGTTCCCTTCTCCGACGGCGACCGCGCCAAGGTCAAGTGCTACGGCGCCAACGACGTTCTCGAAGGCGTTGCTATCATGCAGAAGGAAGGCGTGGACGTTTCCATCACCGGTAACTCCACCAACCCCACCAGATTCCAGCATCCTGTTGCCGGCACCTACAAGAAGTGGTGCTGGGAGAACGGCAAGAAGTACTTCTCCGTCGCTTCCGGCGGCGGCACCGGCCGTACCCTCCATCCCGACAACATGGCCGCCGGCCCCGCTTCCTACGGTCTCACCGATACCATGGGCCGTATGCACGGCGATGCCCAGTTTGCAGGTTCCTCCTCCGTCCCGGCTCACGTCGAGATGATGGGTCTCATCGGTATGGGCAACAACCCCATGGTTGGCGCCACCGTCGCCTGCGCTGTTGCAGTTGAAGAGGCTTTCAAGGCCTAAGTTCAGGAAACTGAGTTAAGTTAATAGCAATCCCCCGATATTTACGTTGCAGATATCGGGGGATTTGTTTTTCTGCTGAATCCTATTCCTTGCGATACCGCGAGACGGTATCGGGGGACGATGGCATGATGTCTTATGTGCATAATTCGTTTGTGTTCGTATTTAGTGTATTGACAAAAGTCACAATACGGACTATAATATATTTGCAACTAAAATACGGTTGCAGAGCAAAGGCGGTGACAGCGATTGGGCAAGCTTGAAAAGGCGAAGGAGAGACTGAGGAGCGTTCCTTCAGATTACACCTTTAAGGAAGCGGAGAGCTTATTGACAGGCTTAGGTTTTGAGAAATATAATAAAGGTAAGACTTCCGGCTCAAGGGTGATATTTATAAGAGGGAGAGATAAAATATTGCTCCATAAACCCCATCCTCAGGATGAGATGAAAAGCTATGCTGTCAGACAGCTTAAAGATACGCTTGAAGAAACAGGTGACTTGAAGTGAAGAATATATTGGAATATAAGGGCTACTACGCAAAAATTGAATACAGTGTTGAGGATCACGTGCTGTACGGAAAAATTGAAGGGATAAAAGACCTTGTGAACTTTGAGAGTGACAGCGTGGACAATATCGAAAAGGAATTTCAAAGTGCAGTCGACGATTATCTGGACCTGTGCCGGGAACTTGGTCAGGAACCGGATAAGGCCTACAGCGGCACGTTCAATATCAGAATTTCACCGGAACTGCACCGCGCCGTGGCTATGCAGGCAATTAAAAACGGAGTTTCTCTGAACAACACCGTTGAAACGGCATTGGATCAGTACGTAAAAAGTAATAACGTGAATCTGGGTTCACAGGCAAACTAAGCTAAAACTTATTCCCCCGACACTGTCATTTGCAGTGTCGGGGGAATTTTTTGCGTGATAGCATACGCAAGCCGGCTTTCGATCATTTCGGCGGCACGGCGGATAACGGGGGTGTAGCGGTGTGCGGACTCCGCCGTTGACAACAGCTTGCGGAAAAAACGGGTTTAACAGCGGAAGAATGGTTATTGACTTTGGTCCTGCGCTGTGGTAGCATATACCCGGAAAGACCGTTTGGATCTTAACAGGAGGTATTTATGATCACTCTTCAGAAAAAGCCCGGAAAGGACTTTAAAATTCTTAACCTTACAGACACTCAGCTTGCTTCAGAGGAATGGGCGGAGGGGCACAAGAACCGCGCAATTCTCGTTAATACCGTAACTCAGCTTGTGAAAGACGTTGACCCCGACCTTATCACCGTTACCGGTGACCTGGCATGGGCAGGTGAGATCGAGGCCTACGACGGTCTTGCAGACCTTCTGGACAGCTTTGAGCGTCCCTGGGCTCCCGTTTGGGGCAACCACGATAACCAGGGCGGCCCGGAAAAGATTGAAGCTTTGGTTGAGCGCTATCTCGCTCACCCCTTCTGCATCTACGAAAAAGGCGATCCCGCCATCGGCAACGGAAACTACGTTATCGCAATCGAGGAAGAGGGCAGGGTAGTCGAGGGCGTTATTATGATGGACTCCCACGACAGAATGCCCTACGTGAATGCCGAGGGCAAGGAGGAAGAGGCCTGGGCAAAGATCATTCCCGGGCAGATCGAATGGTACCGCGCTCAGGTGGAGATGCTGAACTCTCTCGGCTGCAGGGACACCACCGTTATGATGCATATTCCCATCTATGCCTACCGCGAGGCCTGGAAAGCCGCATATAAGGCTGAGAAGGATCCCGTTTCCATCGCTCCGGAGCAGGGGGCAGATCCCGACAACTGGAACGAGGGTTACGAGGGCTCCTTCGGCGTGAGATACGAGGGTATCTGCAGCTATCCTGCGGACGAGGGCATGATGGACGTTATCGTTGACCTTGGCTCCACAAAGCACGTTGTCAGCGGCCATGACCACGTCAACAGCTTCGTTATTCCCTATCGGGGCGTAAAGCTTATCTACGGTCTCAAGACCGGAGCCGGATGTTACTGGAAGCCCGAGCTCAACGGCGGAACGGTCCTCCGGGTCACCGAAAATGGCGTTGAAGAGCTTTGGCATCAGTACGTTGACGTAAGCGAACTTCTGTAAACCGGATAAAAAGATACCCCGATGTCGGTTCTGGCCGATATCGGGGTATTTTTCTGCGGTCATTGTTCAGCTGTTTTGCGGAATGAACCAGAGGGTATCTCCCCTGGACTTTTCACCGAGGTAGGAAACGATTTCGGGGGAGTAGGCCTGCTGTGTTGTATCGCGGAAGGCAAGAATTCCGAAAGAGTCACCTGTTCGCGCGGCGAAATGGTTGTTTTCCAAAACAGGCATGCTGTCTTTTCCGTCGGGGCCCGGCTTTGCGGCATTTATGTGCACGAGCATATTGAACGAATCAACCATAAGGTTATTGCGGATAAGATAGTTTACGGTGGGGTTATCGGTGTTCCAGCTCTTGATATGGGCGCTTCCGGCTTTGTCCGGGCGCTGTGTGCAGAAACCGCGGCCTGCATACCACATGAAATTATCTTCGATAACAAAGTTTTCAATGTGGGAGGGGTTGTCTTTGGGAACTGCGATCAGGAAATATTCGATGGAGTAGTTGCAGTATTCCATAACGTTTCCGGAATAGAGAATGTTTTTCTGCGAAAAATCAGCTCCGGGAGCACGTTCGCAATCGCCGATGTTAAACTGTTGGGTAACGGCCGCATCGTAGATCTGAAAGAACCAGCAGTTCCGGACCGTGTAACCGTTGCATCCGCCGTAGATCTCAACAGCATTGCCGTACCTTGTGCCGTAGTTACGGCCGAAGATACCCTCGGACTGTATTGATCCGCCAATCCAGCGGAAAACACAGTTTTGAACTGTGAGCCCTTGTGTGGTTCCCGTGCCAACGCCGTGAGAGCCCACGTAGCAGACACAGAAATTGTCAATTTTGACGTTGGGCCCGGTTGTTGTAAATCCGTGGCGCTTGACTGAAAATTCGATAGAAGAAAACCTGCTCCCGGGATTATCGGGGCTGTAGAGATAGATGTTTCCGTCGGTGAGATCGTGCCAGAAGTGAAGATCCGTTGTAAGGTCGCGCCAGGTGGAAAAGGGTTCTCCTGTTGTGTTGTTCCATGTGGAGCCGTCAGCTTCACGGCGGAAAATACATTTGATCCCGTGGGCTTCACCGTGGTTGAAAACCAGCGTGCCAACGTCTTCTTTCCAGCCGGAATACCGCCATATATTTTCCTTTTCTGTGGCGTACCATTTATCCGGATCTGCCCCGTCTTCGGGAGAACCGTAAAGCCGGGGTTTTTCGCCACTGCCGTAGGCCGTGTAGGTCACACCTTCCCTGGCCTGTATCTGTCCACGCCAGATATCTCCGCGGTGAAAGCGAATGACAGAGCCGGGTGAGAGGTGGGCAGAGTTGACTTTGTCAAGTGTTCTCCACGGGGTCTGAGGAGAACGCCCGTCGGCACTGTCGCAACCGTCCGCTGAGACATAATAGGTCTCCGTTGCATCCGGAAACTCCGTATTTGGGCTGTGGACTATTTCGGCGATACGGTCATCTGTTTTTTGCCGCCACTGGGCAAGCTGTTCTTCGGTGCAGTTTTGAACATATGTCATAAATGCCTCCAGAGAAAAACTGTGTGGTCTCAGTATAGCATATATCTGTTTTTCTGTCAATTTGGATTTGCGCTTTCCGGTTCAGGCGGTCGGGGCCTGTGCCTGGGGAGCCGGGGAGGCAGAGAAAAACTTTAAAAAAATATTTCTAAAATATTAAATTTGGTATTGATTTTTTAAAATCTTGTGGTATAATAAGGGTGTAAGAGATAGTGCCCTGTGGTTGGGGTGATGCTCTTACCTCCAAAATCGAAATTTACTTCCTTTTGTTGTGTGGATAGTTGTGTGCCAAAGCGGCGGTGAGAGGTCTTAGCGTTTCAGCCTTTCACCGCCGCTTTGGTATATTTTTTGCGTTCGCCTCTTGCAATTTGCGCTTTGGCGCAGTATAATATATGTGTACATTGCGTGTTGACGCAATGAATGACGGCTTTCGGAGGAAAAAAGATGATAACTGCAAAAACTGCCGCAGAAAAATGGGGACTTTCATTGAGAAGTGTTCAGGATCATTGCAGAAAAGGCCATATTCCGGGGGCGGAGTTCTTTGGAAGGAACTGGATGATCCCCGAGGAGGCAACAAGACCGGAGGACGGAAGAAGAACCAGAGCCACAACTCAGCTGAGCTACCGTCCCCTTATCCGCCGAACCCCCTATCTTACCATGACAGACCTCTACCACACGGCAGGTCAGGCAGATAAATGTGCCGAGGCAATTGCGGAATACCCCGAGGAGTACGCCCTTTTTAAGGCGGAAATAGACTATATGCGTGGAAATATAGACAGCGTCTATTCAAAGGCAAGCATTTTTCTTGAGAACTCGTCGGGTCTGTTTTCCGTTATGGCGGGAAGTATGCTTCTGGCCTACTGTGCCCTGTGGAGGGGGGACGTTGAGCTGTGGAGAAAGTCAAAGGCCCACCTTTTTGACGCCCCCTGTCAGAACGATACCGACAGAGATATAGTAAACGTCACTCTCGTTGCCATCGACAGCGAGATCAACCGGGCGGAAAACTACCCGGAATGGTTTGCAAAGGGCCGCTTCTATAAATTGCCTTTTGCCGCACTTCCTGCGGCAAGGGTGTATTACGTCAGATATTTGTACCTTGAAGCGGAAAAGCTTGCCAAAAACCAGATTACCGCAGAGGAAGTTACCGGACTTGGGCTGATGCGGGTGCTTCCCTATATTATTGAGCCGATGATAGCCCAGATCTCTGCGGAAAAGGTGGTTCTGGCCGAGGTCTTTCTCCGTTTGCGCCTTGCCTGTATTTACAGATATATAGGCGACAAAGCCCTTGGAACGGAGCATTTGACCAAGGCTTTGGAGATATGTCTTGCAGACGGGCTTTACGTGCCCCTTGTTGAGTACCGGGATCAGCTGGGCTTCTTTCTGGACGACAATCTCTCTGCAACGGATCCAGAGGCGCTGAAGACCGTTAAGGAGCTTCACCGGCAATACCGCACCGGATGGATGGCCATACGAAACGCCGAGTCGGAGGTAGCCGCCCACGGAGCGCTTACCGTGCGCGAACAGGAGGTTGCCCGTCTTGCGGCCTTCGGTCTGTCCAACGCAGAGATCGCAGAAAGGCTTTCCCTCTCCGTCCACACCGTTTCCTCGGTGGTGAGCTCTGCCATGAATAAATTGGGTGTTTTCAGACGAAAAGAATTAGGGGCTTTCATCTGAAAAAATGCCAACTGTTATTTCTGTTTTCTGCGATGTAATTTTCCCGCCGGGGAGATATAATAATGCAGGTTTGAGGCACTTCGGCCTTGACCTGCATTTACTTTTGCCGGACGGCCGGCTTAGTGGTTCGATCGGCAAAACGTTGCTCGGAGGAGAGAATGAGAAGAAGTTTTAACAGAATGTTAAGCGTGTTGATGGCACTGGCCGTTCTGGTTGGCGTTGTGCCGTTCTCTGCTTTTGCAGAGGTCACGCCCACCGTCGGAGAGGTCCGCAACGGATACTACGACGAAAGCGGAAACTGGATCCAGGGAGGCTCCGGCTCTGTCGTTTACGATATAAACGGCACGGCGGTAACCCTTTCCAAAACCGCAAGACACCTACAGGGGGACACCTACGAGGTCACGCTGAGGGTCGAGACATCCACCACAACTGTGACCAATACCAATTCCGCCGCCGTTGTGCTGGTTATCGACACCTCCAGCTCAATGAAGTCCTGCGCCCAGTGCGGCGGCAGGGACAGCCACGAGCGAAGCTGCGGATTTTACGATCGGAGCAATAACTCCGTAACCACCGGCCAGAACCGGCTCACCGCCGCCTCCTCCGCCGCCGCAGAGTTCATCGCATCCTATGCGGGAAGCGATCCTTCTGCAAAGAGAATGCTCTCCATCGTCACCTTCGACGGCTCAGCGGCCACTCCCTTTGGCTGGGGCAATATCGCCGGAGGAGCGGATAACAACAGTTACAACAGCGCCCTTAGTGCAATTTACGGCCTTAACTACCACACCGGAACCTACATGCAGGGCGGTCTGCGTACTGCCGCCGGGCTTCTGGGAAGCGACGAGGTTTCCGGAATCGGGATCAGGCACGTCGTGCTCCTTTCCGACGGCGCGCCCACTCTGTACGATGGGGATATGTGGAACACCTGGCCTTCCCAGGCTGACAGCGACGCCGCCGTCGCCCAGGCAAACAACGTGAAAGCCACCGGCTCCGACCTTTACACCGTGTGTTTTGGCGCATCGGACGACGAGGCCTATCCCGGCGGCCCCAGCGTTGGAAGCTTCCTTGCGGGAAGCATTGCAACAAGCCCGGCCTATGCCTACAACGCGGGCAATGCATCTGAGCTTCTGAATGCCTTCAGAGCCATCTCCAGCAGCATCACCAGCGGTCTTTCCGGCGCAGGCTGGACGGCCACCGACCCCATGCCCGGATATGTCCGGGTCACCGGCGGAACAGGAGAAAATTTCTATGGCTACGGCAGTGAATATACCTGGGAGCTGGGCAACCCCGTGACCTCAACTCACGGAAACGTTACCACTTATACCTACACATACAGCTATATCATTGAGTTCGACATTCAGAACCCGGGTCTTATTGAGGGAGAATTCTATCCCGCCAACGAGCCCACCTATCTGAACGTGGATGGCGGACAGTACGCTTTCCCCGTTCCCGGAGTTACCGGCTTCTGGCCCAGAACCGACGTTACCGTTGAAAAGATCTGGGAAGACGGGGACGACCGCGATCACCTCCGCACCGACAGCGTCACTCTTCAGCTCAGCGACACCTACATGAAAAACGGCGTCATGGTCACCGAAAAGGTTGGCGCACCCGTTGCCGTCAGCGCAGAGACCGGCTGGAAGCACACCTTTGAGAACGTCATCGAAAAATCCGAAGGCGTTGTTCACAAATACACCATCGAGGAGCTGAACGTCCCCGCAGGCTACGTTCCCGCCTACAGTGAGGACGGGCTCAGCGTTACCAATATCCACGAGATCGAAACCGTTGACCTTAAGGTCACGAAGATCTGGAACGACGGTGGCAACAGGGACGGCATCCGTCCGGAGAGCATCACGGTCATGCTCCTTGCCAACGGTAACGTGATCTCCGAGATGGCGCTTACCGCCGGGATGGGCTGGACGGGCGAGTTCACCGGGCTTCCCAAAAACGAAAACGGCCGGGAAGTAGTTTACTCCGTGGAAGAGGTTCCCGTTGCGGGATACTGGGCATCTGTGGACGGCTACGTTATAACCAACACCCACGAGGTGGAAAAGACTGAAGTAAGCGTTACAAAGCTCTGGGCAGACGAGGGCGACCGGGACGGCATCCGTCCGGACAGCATCGACCTCACCCTGTACGCCAACG
>SVLY01000103.1 GCA_015067715.1 Oscillospiraceae bacterium
AACCGGATACGTCCTTGTCAACGGCCTCGCGGCAGCCGGGAATATCGCTGGTGATAATGGGACGGGCGGTTGCGGCGGCCTCAAGCAGGACGTTGCTCATGCCCTCGTGGTAGCTGGGAAGCACCACACAGTCCGCTTCGGCGTAATAGGGGCGGGGGTCCTGGCAGAAGCCGTGGAAAACGGCAATGCCTTCTTTGGAGAGCCTGTCCACGGTGGCGGCGTATTCATCCTCGAAAAAGCCCACCAGATCCAGCACGAAGCAGTCGCCGTGTTTTTCGCGGAGCTTTTCAACGGCGTAAAACAGCTCGTCCATACCCTTTTCACGCATGATGCGGCCAAGGTAGAGGAAGTGAAGCTTTTCGTTTTGGGGATAGGGAACGCACGCGTATTCCTGAAGGTTTATGCCGGCGCCACGGAGAACGGTCTGTTTTTCGGCGGGACAGATGCCTTTTGCCCGGAAGAGGTCGGCGTTGGGCTGGTTTTCAAAAAACACACGGCTGACCTTTTTGAAGGCGGCCTTGTAAAGCCCGGTCACGATAACGGACAGCCATTTTTTCCCAAAGGCAGAGCCAAGACCCTGGACGTTGGCGCAATAGGGGATCCCGGCCATGCGGCAGGCAATGCCGCCGTAGATATTGGGCTTTATGGAATAGGTTATACACAGGTCGGGGCGCTCGGTGCGGAGCATTTTGCGGTAGGTGCGGAAGAGCTTGAAATCCCGGAAGGGGTTGATGCTCCTGCGGTCAAGCCGGGTGTTGATGCATTTGAGCCCCATGGCCAGAAAATCCTCCTCGTGGCCGACGAAGGGGGTGCTTATGACCACCTCGTAGCTCTCAGAGAGCTGGGCGATAAGCTCCTTGCGGAAGCGGTAGAGCATGTAGCTATGGTTGGTTATGACCAGGAGCTTTTTCTTCTTTTGTTTTCCCATTGTCCCTGTACCTCCTTCAACGACACCCCGGTGACCCAGCACCGCGCCGACGGTTCCGAAGAAGCACTTTACGTCGAAGCCGAAGCTGAGCCTGCGGACGTATTCACCGTCCAGAGCGGCCTTGACGTCTATCTCAAGCTCGTCCCGGCCGTTGATCTGCGCCCAGCCGGTGAGACCCGGGCGGACGGAGTTTGCCCCCACGGCCTCTCTGGCGGCGATGAGATCGTCCTGATTCCAAAGGGCGGGACGGGGACCGATGACGCTCATTTTGCCTGTGAGAATGGAGAAAAGCTGGGGAAGCTCGTCCAGCGAGAGCTTGCGGAACCATCTGCCTGTGGGAGTGATCCACTTTTGGGGGTCGGAGAGCAGGTGAGTGGGCATATTTGCGGGAGTTTCGGTGTACATGGTGCGGAATTTAGGCATCATGAAGGTCTTTTTGTCCTTACCGACGCGCTTTTGCCAGAAAAGCACGGGGCCGGGGGAGGTGACCTTTACGATCACGGCGCAAACGGCCATGGGAATCCCGAGAACGGCGATCCCACACAGAGAAAGTATTATATCAAGCGCTCTTTTGATGAATTTCCGGTACAATGCAAAGCACCTCTTTTTATGTATGTCAACCGAAGAAAACCGGCTGGTATCCCTGTGAAAAATTATACCATTTTTGCCGTGAGATATCAATAGAGGGACAAAACGAATTGCCGGGAAAATATGTAATTGCCCCCTGTACAACGGCCGAAAGATGTGATATACTTGCCCTGGGGGATAAACTCCCCGAAAAATAAGAGGCCGATCAGGTCTTTGCTGTGAGGTGACTTCAGCTGTGAACAAAAGAATGGACAGAAGCAGGCTCAATATAGGCGCCTATATACTTCAGCCCTATGCCAGAACGGAGAAACATATCCGTGATCTCAGCCTTTGCGGAGTGGATTTCGTCGTGTGCATGGGAAACGACAGGCCCGCTCTTGACCTTTTTGAAAAGTACGGAGTGGGCGCCATCGTTTCCGGAGTTGTGCCCGGCTGGTGGGGCGGCGACGGAGACAATGCTGGCACGCTTGCCGAAAAGAACCCCATTGAAAAATACCTTGCCGCCGCAGAGGGCTTTGAGGACCATCCTGCCGTGTGGGGCATAGACATCGGCGACGAGCCCTCGGCGCTGGACTTTCCCCATTACGGAAAGGTCTTTGCCTCGGTGGACAAGGCTTTCCCAAACCAGTTCCCCTATCTCAACCTCTATCCCAACTACGCCTCGGTTGCAAAGAACGACGCTGAGCAGACCGTGAACCAGCTTGGCACCGCAACCTACGCCGAGCACATCGAAGAATACTGCAAAAACGTTCCTGCGGACTATATCTGCTACGACTTTTATCTTTACAGCATCAACGTTGAAAAGGCCTACGACAACCTCTGCGTTGTGGCGGATGCCTGCCGCCGTACGGGAAGGGATATGTGGATCGTGCTTCAGGTGAACTCTTCCGATCCCAACGTATGGATGAGTGAAAATATGCTCCGCTTCCAGGCCTATACCGCCATGGCCTTCGGCGCACAGAATATTATCTGGGCCTGCTATACTGCAGGCTGGTGGCACAACCAGGTTCTGGACGGAAATGGTGAAAAAACTCAGCAGTACGAAAAGCTTAAAAAGGTCAACGCCGAGATAAGCGAGCTTGGAAAGACCTATATGAAGTTCCAGCGCGTGTCCACCCATTTCGTGGGCTTCGGAGAGGATCATCCCCATATGTCTGAGGTGAGTCAGTCCCCCGTTGAAAAGCTGTCCACGGGGACTTTCATTGACCTCTGTGAGAAGGACGGAGCGCCGCTTGTTGTGGGTCAGATGAAGTCGCGCCACTCCGACGGCGCAAGGGCGCTTATGATCTGCGCCGCGGACGATCCTGCGGATGTGGCACCTACGCTCCGCCGGGTGACCTTCCGCTGTGACAGCGCTTCCGTTTCCGTCTGGGGCGGAGAGGGCAGGATATGCCTTGAGCGCGGCTGTGACGGGGCGTATGCTTTCGACCTTCCCTCCAACGGCGGAGCCATCGTCGTTGCAAGGTAAGGAAGCCGGAAATTATTAAGACACGGTAAAGAAACCTGCGGTATTGTGATGCCGCAGGTTTTTTGTGCCTGTTTGTCCGGGGAGGAGGTTACAGTTCTTTACAAATTGTTTGCATTTCCCTCCTTGAAAAAAGCCTTGCAAAGTGATATAAATATTGTGGGAATTTTTGGAGAAATATATTTAGTAACAGATAGATATTGAAACGTTGTGAGGAGCGCTATATGTCGAAATTCAGCGTAAAAAAACCCCTGACCGTGTTCGTGGCGGTTATCGCCGTGCTGGTCATAGGCGTTGTGGCCTATATGAACATGACGCCGGACCTTTTCCCGAACATGGACTTTCCATACGTTGTTATCGTAACGGCCTACCCCGGCGCAAGCCCGGAAAAGGTGGAGGCCGAGGTGACGAAGCCGTTGGAACAGAGTATGTCCACTCTGGAGCACATCGTGGAGGTGTCGTCCACCTCGGCGGAGAACTACAGTATGGTCATGCTGGAGTTCGAAG
>SVLY01000030.1 GCA_015067715.1 Oscillospiraceae bacterium
GGAATAACCCCTTCGCCGTCCTCTGCAAAAAGCGCTTCAAACGCTTCTTCAGACCCTCCAAATCTGAGAGATTCCAGAACAGAACACTCTTCGAACGCACCCTCGCCTATACTCGTCACGCTGTCCGGGATCGTGATGCGTGTAAGTTCCCAACAGTGAGAGAATGCACGATCGCCTATCTCCGTCACACCGTCCGGGATCGTGATGCGTGTTTTGTTTCCGATGTAATTGTACAAAACACCCCGAACAATAACAAAACCGTCTTTGTCCGAAAGTCCGGAACACGCTTTGAACGCACCCTCACCTATGCTCGTCACGCTGTCCGGGATCGTGATGCTTGTAAGGCTGCTGCAGTAGGAGAATGCATCGTCACCGATACTCGTCACGCTGTCCGGAATCGTGATGCGTGTAAGTTCCCAACAGTGAGAGAATGCACGATCGCCTATCTCCGTCACGCCGTCCGGGATCGTGACGCTTGTTTCGTCCCCGGTGTAGCCGTATAAAACACTTCGGACAACGATAAATCCGTCTTCGTCTGCAAGTCCGTAGCAACCCCAAAATGCCCTGTTGCCGATACTCGTCACGCTGTCCGGGAGCGTGATGCTTGTAAGGCTGCTGCAGTAGGAGAATGCATCGTCACCGATGCTCGTCACACCATCCGGGATCGTAATGCTTGTAAGGCTGCTACATTCGGCGAACGCACGCTCACCTATGCTCGTCACGCTGTCCGGGAGCGTGATGCTTGTAAGGCTGCTACAACCACCAAATGCACTGCTGCCGATACTCGTCACGCTGTCCGGGATCGTGATGCTTGTTTCGTCTCCGATGTAATCGTACAAAACACCCCGAACAATAACAAAACCGTCTTCATCCGCAAGTCCGTCGCAACCGTCGAATATATCGTCGCCGATGCTCGTCACACCATCCGGGATCGTAATGCTTGTAAGGTTGCTACATTCGGCGAATGCTTCCATGCCGATGCTCGTCACACCATCCGGGATCGTAATGCTTGTAAGGCTGCTACAGTAGGAGAATGCTTCCATGCCGATGCTCGTCACACCGTCCGGGAGCGTGATGCTTGTAAGGCTGCTGCAGTAGGAGAATGCAGACCTGCCGATACTCGTCACGCTGTCCGGGATCGTGATGCTTGTAAGGCTATGACAGCTGTAGAATGCACTCTCGCCTATACTCGTCACGCTGTCCGGGATAGTGATGTTTGTAAGTTTCCTACATCCAGAGAATGCACCATTGCCTATCTCCGTCACGCCGTCCGGGAGCGTGATGTTTGTAAGGCTATGACAGCTGTAGAATGCACGATCGCCTATACTCGTCACGCTGTCCGGGATAGTGATGCGTGTTTTGTTTCCGATGTAATCGTACAAAACACCCCGAACAATAACAAAACCGTCTTTGTCCGAAAGTCTGGAACACTCTTCGAACGCACCCTCACCTATGCTCGTCACGCTGTCCGGGATAGTGATGTTTGTAAGTTTCCTACATCCAGAGAATGCACCATTGCCTATCTCCGTCACGCTGTCCGGGAGCGTAATGCTTGTAAGGCTGCTACATTCGGCGAATGCATCGGCACCGATGCTCGTCACGCTGTCCGGGAGCGTAATGCTTGTAAGGCTGCTACATTCGGCGAATGCAGACCAGCCGATACTCGTCACACCGTCCGGGAGCGTGATGCTTGTAAGGCTGCGGCAGCAGGAGAATGCAGACCTGCCTATCTCCGTCACACCGTCTGGGATCGTGATGCTTGTAAGGCTGCCACATTCGGCGAATGCATCGTCACCGATGCTCGTCACACCGTCCGGGAGCGTGATGCTTGTAAGTCTATGACAGCTGTAGAATGCACTCTCGCCTATACTCGTCACGCTGTCCGGGATAGTGATGTTTGTAAGTTTCCTACATCCAGAGAATGCACCATTGCCTATCTCCGTCACGCCGTCCGGGAGCGTGATGTTTGTAAGGCTGCCACAATCGGCGAATGCAGCGTCACCGATGCTCGTCACGCCGTCCGGGAGCGTGATGTTTGTAAGTCTATGACAGCTGTAGAATGCACTCTCGCCTATACTCGTCACGCTGTCCGGGATAGTGATGTTTGTAAGTTCCCAACATTCAGAGAAGGCACGATCGCCTATCTCCGTCACGCCGTCTGGGATCACAACGGACTTTATTCCTCTGCTGTATGACGACCACGGAATACTATCTCCCATCGTCCCTTTACCGGAGACCGTGAGAGTGCCCTCGTCGTCCAATGTCCAGGTCAGGTTGTCACCATCCGCGCCAAAGGTTCCGCTTGCGACAGTTGTCGCCGCGAAAGCGGGCACGCAGAAAAGGCTCAGAACCATGGCCAAAGCTATGACTAAAGAGACCGTTCTTTTCATATTTCTTCCCTCCAAATCATAACAGCAGAATATGTCATCCCATATGAGAACATTGCATAATGCTTGATAGTCTCACTTGTGTCAGTCAGACAAGTTCGCAGTATATCTCACTTGGGTTTGTCAAATCGTATACCTTTTGACAAATTAAGCAACTTTTCAAACAACTGTTACAGACAACAACAAAGCTATACGAATACAACATTTTTGTCCTCTATTTCCCAAAACCGTATTGACACAGTAAACATTAAGATGTATAATAAACTAACATAAGAGCCAACTATCAAAAGGTATACATTAAGACAGTACCCCTGTTTTTGCCGATTCCCACTCGGTATGAGTGAGATAAATAAAGGAATACCCTCCTTTTTTGCCGACAAAAAGGAGGGTATTCCTTTTGCTGTATATCGAACGTCGTGCAGTCGTTTATCTCCACCTCTTCAATGTGCGAGCTTGCTCGCACGTAGCTCGTCCCCTGCGAGGGGAAGCCTTATTTGGTGGCTACATAAATTTTTCTCCCTTTCCCGGAAATTCTCATCCCAAAGTAAAACATATGCCTTGGCTCCCCCTTTAGGGGGAGCTGGCGAGCGAATGCGAGACTGAGAGGGCCGGTCAAGCGGAGCTTGACCTATATAAGAGTACAACGTTCATCCTACACGGGTCCTCTCCGCCGCCCCTCCGGGCGGCACCTCTCCCTGAAGGGAGCGGCAAGAATCCCCATCCCAAGATAAAAACAAAAACACATCCCCCACCAAGATAAAAAGCCTTCCCCCTTGTATGGGGGAAGGCTTTTTACTGCGACGGATCTGTGCCGCTTTCTTTACTTTTTCACGTGATCCATGGTGTGGGCAATGAGCTTTTCGATCTCGACCTTTCCAACGCCGAAGATGGAGGTGTCCTGAATCCCCCGGAGGGGAGCGGTCCACTCTTCGCCAATGGCGGCAGAGCCCTTCATCATGCCGATGACCGAGCCCACTGTGGCACCGTTGCAGTCGGTGTCGAAGCCGGTCTGAACCGCAAGACAGACGGACTTTCCGTAGTCACCCTCGCCCCAGAGCAGGGCGGCGGCGACGATCATGGCGTTTGAGATGGTGTGGCACCAGCCGTGGCCGGTGTGCTCGTCCCATGCCTTGTGGACGGAGGCCATGGCGGCCTCGGCAGAAGCGCCGTTTTTCCGGGCATCTATGATCCCCATTATCGCCCCGTAAAGGCGGCTGGTCTTGGGTATCTGACCCAGACCCGTGCGTATAACGGCCTCAACGTCGTCACAGACGGCGGCTCCGGCCAGCATGGCAGATACGAACATCTCGCCGTAAATGCCGTTTTTAACGTGGGACAGCGCCGCGTCACGCCAGGCCATGTCTGCGGCGGCTTCGGGGTCGCCGGGGTTGATATAGCCGTAGTAGTCGCCCCGGATCTGGGCGCCTATCCACTCGCGGTAGGGGTTTTTGTACCTTGCCACGTTGGGCACGCGGTATCCGTTGGCCATATTTATATAGGCGGTGCGCTCGGCGGTGAAATAGGAGTTCTTGCCCTGGCAGCTCATCCACATCTCGCCCACGTTTTCCGTGGTGAAATCCCGGCCGTAGCGGTCGATCATATACTGCGCCATAACGGTGTAGTTGGTGTCGTCGTCCACGGGAGCGCAGACGATATTGTCCGCCCAGCACCTTGTGGGAAAGCCCTTGTCAAAGCGGGCAAGAATGCCTTCGTTGAAGTCGGAGCGGAGAATATAGCGGTGCATGGGATAGTTTCCCGTGTCCTGCAAAAGGGGTACGAGGTCGTTGGTGCGCATACCCTCAACGGGCTTGCCCAGCAGACAGCCGCAAATCCTGCCAAGCCATGCGCCCTTTATTTTGTCCTCAAGGTCTTCGCCCACCTCTCCGGAGCAGACGTAGCCGTCCCGGAGGTCCCGGATGCCCTCAAGGTCGGAGGGCTCGCAATAGGGGTGGTCCGCCTTTACGCCGGCGTTGCTGACGATACCGAAAAGCACGTCGGCGATCTTTTCCTTTGCCTCGCCGTTTGGCATTGCCCCCGCCGCAAGGAAGACCTCACGGTAAGCCTCGATATCCAGACCTTCTTCGGTGCTCTGGGTGTATTCAAGGGCAAGATTTTTGTAATAGGCCTCGCCGTCGTCGTGGTTTTCGTAGTCCGGGGTGACCTGGCGGAAGGCGGAGATATCTCCCCCGGCCTTGCCCTTTTCCCCAAGGACCAGATAGTCCAGAGATACGTTGAACCGCCGGGCAATGGCCATAAGGTTTGCAACCGTTGGTGTGGTTACGCCCATTTCCCATTTCTGAACGGCCTGATGGGTGACCCCAAAGGGCTCTGCAAAGGCCTCACGGGAGAGCTTGTTTTCCGTTCTGAGCTTGTATATCCTGTTTCCGATATCCATAAAACCGACCGTCCTTTAAATTTTTCCCATGGGATACGCCATTATGATAGCAGTTTTTTGCCCCCCGCACAAGATAGCGGGGCTCTCTATTTTTTCAACCGCAGGTTATGCCTTTTTCGCGTAAGGCGGACAGAGATACCGCTCTTTCCCCCGGCTGGTTTTTCCGTATTCGATGGCCACGGCGGGGCATGAGCAGATGCAGGCCATGCAGTGGGTGCAGTTACCCTTCCATACCGGCTTGCCCTCTTTCAGTTCTATGTTTCCAAGGGGACATACCTCGGCGCATTTTCCGCAGGAAACGCACCCCTCTCCGGCGGCAAAGGCTTTGTCGGAGATATAGTATTTTGAGAACATTCTGTTCACAGGCCCGCTTTTGAACCTGCCCAGAAATCCGTTGCCGGGTCGGGTGAGCTTTTCGCCCCGGGCGATCTTTTCTGCCAGGTCAAAAAGCCCGGGCTCGGCTTTGGCGATTATCTCCCTTGCCTTTTCAGCCCCGGGAGCAGAGAGCATTGCAACGTAGTTTTCCGGCATTACAGCGGCGTAAGTCCCCATGTGGGTAAGACCCACCTCCCGGCAGAGTGCCTCGGTCCTGTCCCAGGCGGCGCCCATGCTTCCGCCGCAGGTGAGCACGAAATAGGCTCTGCCGTCCCCCTGGAAAAAGCCGGAGCGGATAAACTGCCCGAAGACCTCGGGATAGCTCCAGGCATATACCGGGGCAACGAAGACCCAGGGCTTGCCCGAGATAAGCTCGGCGGCGATACCGTTTTTGATAAAGCCCGAAGAATCCCTTATCTCGTCGTCAAGAGCCTCTGCCAGAAGCTCTGCCGCGTAGCGGCTGTTGCCAGTTCCCGTGAAATATACGACCATCGTCTGTGCTCCTTTTTTAGTCCTTTACTGTGGCGTAGACGGTCTTCTTGATAACCTCGCAAAGGGCTCTGTCCGTGCCTTCGGGGATGTAGTCGAAGTCTTTTTTGCCGAAAAGCTTTGCAAACCACGTAACGCCTGCGGCAAAGCGGCCGTAGGTCAGGCTGAGATGGAACCCGTCCCGGCAGAGGTCGGTGCCCCCAAGGGCGGTGTTGAACAGGGGATCTGCCCGGAGGGTCTCGATCACCTCTCCCGTGGGGATAAGGCCGATGCCCTGTTCCTCGGCGTAGGCACGGGAGGCGGAGACTATCTCGCCGTACATCTGCTTTCTGGAGAAGCCGTATTTAATAAAGTCCTGGTGCGAGCTGTTGTCCGCATAGGCCCAGGTCTGGTGGAAATAGACCTTTGCGTCGGGGAGCTTTTCTGCGGCAAAGGCGATAAGCTCCTCGCCGTAGGGAGAAAAGCTGGCCTTTTTGCCCGAAAGGGGGCTTGCCTGCTGAATGGTGACGACGTCCCAATCCTCCTCGGCCATGGCCTCTGCCGTTGAGACCAGGCGCTGGGTTATTTCGCCGTTGCGCTCGTAGCGGAACTCCGCAACGTTGGTGCGAAGGTTGTGGGCGTGGTACCAAAGGGGGCATCCGCCCATGTAGAGGTTCACAACAAGGCACTCCTCCCCCGCAGAAGCGGCGATCTGGTGGATATATCTCGTTGCATCCTCGGAAAAGCTGTTTCCTATCGCAAGTATCTTTTTCATTTTGCCGGTCACCTTTCACGTAAACTCTATAACAGAATTATAACAGAACTTTCCGCCGAATACAAGCAAAAATCCCGCTTCCGGTCGCAAACCGAAAGCGGGATCACAGGTTATTCCGAAGTATTTCAGCGTGTTGTCATTGACATAAACTCAAGCTTATTAAAGAAGGTATCCAATAAAGCTATGGTTTCATCAGGCATACTGTACATATACCAGTCTTCCCCCACGTTGGTTATGCAAAAGAAATATATTCCGGGCTTCTGACCTACTCTATAGCTACGGTTAAAATGATAGGTGTTCTCTTCTCCTGTGTCTGAAATAAACGTTACCTGAAAAGTCCATTCTCCGCCACGGCCAAACCCAAGGAATTTTTCAAGTTTGATGAGGTTGGCCTTGTCTGTAATTGAGATGAATTCCGAAATTATTGTCTCGTCGGTTATCTCACAGACGTATCTGAAATCCATAAGGTGTTCACGGAGCTCATCTTCCCATGAAAAGGACAAAGGAATGACTCTTACTCTCATGGCAACAGAATTGTTTATGATCTCCTGTTGCCTGATCTCATTCTCCGTCAATTCAGCTCCGACAGCTTCATCCGAAGTAAGTCCCGTCACTACCGTGTCAGACTCATACCAGGTGTCTGCGCTTCTGATATAGAGTCCGTCAAAAATACCGTCAAAGAATTCAACTGCCTCTTCCGACATTCGGTACACGTATGTTTTGAAACCGACTTCGGTATAGCACAGCGGAACAAGCCCGGAATTCCCGGCAGAATCATTTGGGGTGTACGTGAAATAAAATCTGAAAACACCCTTTTCGGTTTCCGAATCCTCGCGGTTGCGTATTTCAACGACGGCGGTCGGCTCGCCTGCGCTCCATTCTGCCCCGTCCTCGCAAATAAGGTATGGCTCATTGAGCATCAAACGGACCTCTTCCAGCATTTCGTCTTCAAGACCAACGCTGAATTTCGTTTTCATGTCCGAAACCATATCTGCAAGGGCGTTATCTCCGCCCGGAATTTCGTTTTGGAGTTCAAAATATACGTAGGCGATATTTTCCAAAACGCTCTTGAATTTGAGTTCTTCTGTTTCCTGGGCGGCGAGCTCTTCGGGAGAAAGTGTTATCTCTGTCGCAGCTTCCGTTTCGCTCTCCGTCGTTGATGCAGAGGTTTCCGGTTCTGCCGTCGTAACAGCGGTCGTCTCTGACATGACGGGCTCCGTCGTTGCGGACGTGCTCTCTTCAGGGGCGGCAGTTCCGCAGGCAGAAAACAAAGCACAGATCAGAGCAAGCAAAAGAAAACCGGAAACGTATTTTTTCATTTGGCATATCATCCGCATTTTATCACCTTTACCTTTCGTAATGTTGTTTTCTGTTTTCATTATATATCCGGAAGCGCAGATTGTCAATAAAAAAACAAAGTTCACAAATTGTTCAGATTTTCAAGAAAATCCCCTCTCACCGGTGCAAAAAAATCCCGCTTCCGGCCACAAGCCGAAAGCGGGATGACGCAGGTTTTTTACAGGACCTTGCAATGGGTCACGCCGTAGTATTTAAAGCACTCTATGGCGTGGCAGTCTATGACCTCTCCGCAGACGGCAATGGGCACGGCGGGGGGACAGCCCACTCTCACCGAGGCAAGCACTCTTCCAAGGCACTCGTCAACGGGAAGCTCAATGCTCAAAGCCGTCATGGCGTCTTTGGGCGGCATGGCTTTTTTGAGAGCGCGGTAGCCCGGGGGCGGAGACGCATGAGCATCCCGTTTTTCCGTTTCCCCGAGGATCTGCTCTATCCGCTCAAGATCCTCTCCTCTGTTTTCACAGGAGAGCATCATAACGGTAAAGTCCGGGTCGAAAAACTCGCAGATAACGCCCTTTTCCTCAAGCATCGCCCCAAGCCCGTCTCCCCGGTAGCCGTAGGCTTTGGCGTCGAGGGTGAGCTTTGTGGGCTCGTCTCCGCAGAAAACGTAGCCCAAAGAGGAAAGACGGGCTTTCATTTCGCTTATCTTTTCCGAAAGAGCCCTGAGCTTTTCGGAAAAACCGTCGGCGATATAGGCGTTTGCCCCGTCAAGGGAGGCCAGAATGAGGTACGAAGGGCTGGTGGTTCCAAAAAGGTTCAGCGCGGCTCTGGCATCATCGTGCAAAAGCACGGGCGCGGAGGGCGAAACGTGGAGATAGGCGCCCCCGGTGAGCACCGGAAGGGTCTTGTGGGCAGAGTCACAGCAGATATCCGCCCCGGCATCAATGGGGTGGGTCATTCCCGGCGCAAATTTCAGATACGCCCCGTGGGCGTTGTCCACGGCAAGGATCGCGCCGTTTTCGTGGCAGACCCGGGCCAAAGGGGCAATATCCGTTATATTTCCAAGATAATCCGGAGAGGTTACGTACACCGCCGAGGGCTTTACCTCTGCCGCGGCAAAGAGCTTTTCAAGCTTTTCCGCCGTGACATTGCAGGAAAGATAGCTCTCGTGCTCCTCCGGAGGTATCCACAAAACCTCCGCCCCAAGGGTTGCCGCCGCGGCGGTGAGGGTGCTGTGAGCGTTTCGTCCGGCGGCGATGAGAGGCGCTCTGCCGAGGATCCGGGAGAGCTTCACCGTAAGCCACACCATGGCGCGGATACAGTGGGACGAGCCCTCGGTGGAGTAAAAGGTGTGGGCGCCGAAAAGCTCCGAGGCGTTTTTTTCGCTCTGGGCAATTATGCCCTCCGGGTGCAAAAGGCTGTCCGCCCCGGTAAACTCGGTCACATCCATGGGCTCAAAGCCGAGAAAGGGTCTTCCCTTGTGCCCCGGCATGTGGGCGCGGACGGAGCTTCCGGCGGCATAGGCCCGGACAAAGTCCAGAATGGGCGTGGTCACGGTTATTCTTCCCCGTCCCCAAGGGCACGGGCGACCTCCACCATTATGGCGCACTCCATGCGCTTTTTGAAAAGCTCACAGCCGTCACGGTAAACTCCGGTGACACTGCCCGTGGAGTGGTAGGCGTTTGCGGCACAGCCGCCGGAGCAATAGAGTCTTGCCCAGCAATTCCGGCACTCTTCTCTGGCGTACACGTTGCAGGCGGCAAACTCGGCCTGGGCATCGGTGTTTTTAACCCCGTCCCAGATATTGCCCAAAAGATATTTTTCCTCGCCCACGAACTGGTGGCAGGGGTAGAGATCGCCCCAGGGGGTGACCGCCATGTATTCCGTGCCGGAGCCGCAGCCGGAAATGCGCTTGTAAATGCAGGGGCCGCCGGAAAGGTCGATCATATAGTGGTAGAAGGTGAAGGGGCGCCCCTCTTTATCCCGGGCGAGCATGAGCTCGGCAAGCTTTTCGTACTGGTCTTTTACGGTCTCCATATCCTCCGGGGTGAGGGCAGAGGGATCTCCCGGGGCGCAGACCACGGGCTCCATGCTGAGCTCGGAAAAGCCCAGATCCAGCATGACCTTTATGTCCTCGAGAAAATCGGGGTTTGCATGGGTGAAGGTGCCGCGCATATAATAGTTTTTGCCCGCTCTGGCTTCGACCAGCTTCTGGAATTTGGGAACGATCTTTTCCCAGCTTCCGTTTCCGGCGTAGTCAACGCGGTAGCGGTCATGGATCTCTTTGCGCCCGTCAAGGCTGAGGACAACGTTACTGCACTCGCGGTTGGCAAAGTCGATAACGTCGTCGTCGATGAGCACGCCGTTGGTGGTGAGGGTAAAGCGGAAATTCTTGTTTTTTTCCTTTTCAATGCTTCTGGCGTAGGCAACCAGGTCTTTTACCACCTGAAAATTCATCAGGGGCTCGCCGCCGAAAAAGTCCACCTCAAGGTTGTGCCTCGTTCCGGAGTTTTCAACCAAAAAGTCCAGGGCGCGCTTGCCCACCTCGAAGCTCATTACCGCGCGCTCGCCGTGGTATTTACCCTGGCTGGCAAAGCAATAGGAGCAGTTGAGGTTGCAGGTGTGGGCAATGTGGAGGCAGAGGGCCTTTACCACGCCGGAGGTCTTTTCCTTCAGCTTTCCGGCAGAGCTCTCATAAGTGTCGGGAGTGAACAGCGCACCGGAGGCCTTGAGCTCTTCCACCTGGGCATAGCACTCTTCAACGTCGGCAGGGGAAATATCCTCGCGTCCGGCGTATTTTTCCGTCATGCGGGCGATGACCGCGTCCCGGGGGAGCTCTTCAAAAACTGAGATAATATCGTAGGCGACCTCGTCCACAGCGTGGACAGCGCCGGAGCAGATATCCAGCACGATATTGTAGCCGCCGAGCTTATACTGATGTACCATTGGTGGGGAACACTCCTTTAATATATATAAACCGTCATAAAAAATGCCGCCACATTTCCGGCGGCGGCATTTTGCTTTTGGGGGAGAAGCTTATCTCTCGTTCTTCTTGCTCTCGCACTTCTGGTTGGCGATGCCGCAGCTGGTCTTGCAGGCGGACTGGCAGGAAGTCTGGCACTCGCCACAGCCACCGTTCTTGGCGCTCTCGCAGAGGTTGCGGGTCTTGATGGTCTTAATATGCTTCATGATAAAATTACCTCCGTTAATAATGACTACACATAAGTATATCACCATTTTGCCCCAAAGTCAACACACGGCCGCAAATATAGGCGGGTTTTCGTAAAATTCCTCCGTTTTATTCCGGGCATTCCTGAGTTTTCAGCTTCCGCGCCTTGAACGCAGGGGGCAAAAGTGATATAATCATTACCGTAAACCAAAATTACAGCGGTGGAGAAAACATGAAGACGTTTTTTATCGTTTGCGGCATCACTCTGGCCGTTCTTGTCCTTTTATTTTTCGCAGTTACGTTTATCTGCTTTATAATCCCCTTTTACGCCCGGCGTAAAACCACAGCCCCAACCGAGGAATTTTCCATTCCCCAGGGGGAGGTATACGAGCCCTTCAGGGATAAGATGGTCTCATGGATGAAGGAGACCCGGGCGACCCCATCAAAAGAGTATTACATAACCTCCTTCGACGGACTGAAGCTCCACGGAGTCTTTTACGAAAACGTTCCCGGCGCGCCCGTTGAGCTTATGTTCCACGGCTACCGCGGAACGGCCGAGAGGGATCTTTGCGGCGGAATGCAGAGGTGCTTTTCCCTTGGGCGCAACGCTTTTATCGTGGATCAGCGCACCTCCGGCAAAAGCGAAGGCAACGTGATCTCCTTTGGCATAAACGAAAGCCGCGACTGTCTTGCCTGGGTGGACTTTTTGGTGAAGACCCTGGGGGACGACGTTAAGATAATCCTCTGCGGTATCTCCATGGGCGCGACCACGGTCATGCTGGCCAGCGGAAAAGACCTGCCCCAAAACGTGGTGGGCGTTTTGGCGGACTGCGGTTTTTCCACCGCAAAGGAGATCATCACCGCCGTCATCAAAAAAATGGGTCTGCCCCCCAGGCTTCTCTACCCCTTCGTTCGCCTTGGGGCGCGGATCTTCGGCGGCTTTGACCCCGAAAGCGACTCTGCCGTTGAGGCCGTCAAAAGAAGCCGCGTGCCCGTTATTTTTATCCACGGCGAGGAGGACGATTTTGTCCCCTGCCACATGAGCCGCGCCTGTTTTGAAGCGTGCGCCTCAGAAAAAAAGCTGGTCACCGTCCCCGGCGCCGGCCACGGTCTGGCATATCTGGTGGACCCGGAGCTGTATCTGACCTCCCTTGCCGATTTTTTCCCGGACTACACAAAACGGTAAAGATATGAGCAAAAAACTCCCCAAAAGAAAACCTCTGCGGCTACCCTACCATGATTACGGTACTGCAGGAGCATATTTCGTCACGGTATGCACTCTTCCCGGGACAGAACCTCTTTCGGAGCTTATCCCGTCCACGGTAGGGGCCGGCGCCTCGACGGCCCCAAACCTTGAATACCCCGTCCAAACACTCCTTACCCCGGCAGGAATGATCGTTGAGAAACACCTTCTCTCCAGTGAACAAATTCCCGGAGTTTCGGTAGACAGCTACGTGATAATGCCCGACCATATTCACGTTATATTTATAATTGAACCCCAACCGGAAGACGAGGGGCGTCGGGGCGCCGCCCCCTACCAGGCTCCGGACTACACAAAACGGTAAAGATATGAACAAAAAACTCCCCAAAAGAAAACCTCTGCGGCTACCCTACCATGATTACGGTACTGCAGGAGCATATTTCGTCACGGTATGCACTCTTCCCGGGACGGAACCTCTTTCGGAGCTTATCCCGTCCACGGTAGGGGCCGGCGCCTCGACGGCCCCAAACCTTGAATACCCCATTCAAACACTCCTTACCCCGGCAGGAATGATCGTTGAAAAATACCTTCTCTCCAGCGAACAAATTCCCGGGGTAACGGTAGACAGTTACGTGATAATGCCCGACCATATTCACGTTATATTTATAATTGAACCCCAGTCGGAAGACGAGGGGCGTCGGGGCGCCGCCCCCTACCAGGCTCCGGCAAACGCCAAATTACCGCATATTATTTCGGCCTTCAAGCGCTTTGCAAACAAAGACATCGGCCACAATATTTTTCAACGCAGTTATTATGACCACGTCATACGAAACCGCGGCGACTACGAAACACGCGTGAGATACATTTACGAGAATCCCGCACGGCGATATTACCGACTCCAATCAACCTGATATAATCATCCATATGAAAAAACATCCTCCTGGTAGGGGCCGGCGCCTCGACGGCCCTTATCCCGTCCACGGTAGGGGCCGGCGCCTCGACGGCCCCAAACCTTGAATACCCCAACCAAACACTCCTTACCCCGGCAGGAATTATCGTTGAAAAATACCTTCTCTCCAGCGAACAAATTCCCGGAGTAACGGTAGACGAGGGGCGTCGGGGCGCCGCCCCCTACCTGTCCGAAGGACAATATAACTCGCCGCCAGGCGAACATAACTCGCCGTCAGGCGAATATAACTCGCCGTCAGGCGAATATAACTAAAAAAAACCGCCCTCCCACCGGAGGACGGTTTTTTTATGCTAATTACGCAAGCTTTTTGCTCTTTCTGTAGGCAAGGATCTGGAGCAGAACCACGACTGCCGCAAGGCCGAGGCCGATAAGGTCGGTGGTGATTCCGGGGTAGATCAAAAGCAGACCGCCCGCAGCGCTGATAATTCGCTGGTACCAGGGCATACGGCGCAGGAGGTAACCTTCCAGAGCGGAGGAAACCGCAAAGATACCCACGAGGGAGGTAATAACGATCAGAATGACCGAGCCCACGTTGGTGTTCACAAGGAGCATGGACGGGTCAAGGGCAAATACGTAGGGCACGATGAAGGCGCCGATGGCCAGCTTCGTGGCGGTGAAGGCCGTCTTCATGGGGTCGGCCTGACCTATGGCCGCGCCGGCGTAGGCCGCAAGTGCAACGGGGGGAGTAAGGTCGGCAACGATGCCAAAGTAGAAGACGAAGAAGTGAGCCGCAATGGGTTCAACGCCCATACGGACAAGAATGGGGGCGCAGGTTGCCGCCATAATGCAGTAGTTTGCGGTGGTGGGAACGCCCATGCCAAGAACGATGCAGCAGAGCATGGTGAGGAACAGGGCGATGATAACGTGGTTGCCGGCAACGGCGACGATGCCGTTGATCATGACGTTGGCAAGGCCGGTCATGGTGATGGTTCCGGCGATAATGCCCGCAATGCCGCAGGCCGCGGCAACGGAGATCATACCCTGGCCGCCGGCGGCAAGAGCTTCAAGGAAGCGCTTGGGGGTGATGCGGTTGCCCTTGTTGAAAAGGCTGACCACAACGGCAACGAGAATGGCGATGGCGGCGGAATACTGAATGGTGAAGATATTGGCGCTGACCAGATAGATCAGAACCACGAGAGGCAGAAGCAGGTAGATCTTCTTCAGCAGGGGCTTGAGCTTGGGAAGCTCCTCCTTGGTGAGACCGCGGAGACCCTCTTTCTTGGCCTCAAGGTGAACGGAGATGAAGACGCCCGCAAAGTAGAGCACGGCGGGCAAAATAGCGCGGACGACGATGTTGGAGTAGGGAACGCCGAGATAGTCTGCCATAAGGAAGGCGGCGGCGCCCATGATGGGGGGCATGATCTGTCCGCCGGTGGAGGCAGAAGCCTCGGCCGCGGCGGCAAACTCGGGCTTGTAGCCGGTGCGCTTCATAAGGGGAATGGTGACGGAGCCGGAGCCCACGGTGTTGGCAACGGAAGAGCCGGAGACCATGCCTTCAAAAGCGCTGGCAACAACGGCGACCTTTGCAGGACCGCCGGAGAAGCCGCCGACGATGGTGTTTGCAAACTGGATAAAGAAGTCTGCAATGCCGGTACGCTCAAGGAATGCGCCGAAGATTATGAACACCACTATAAACTTGGAACAGACGTTGATGGGGGTGGAAAGAATACCCTCCTTGCTGTAGAACAGGTAGTGGGAGAGGTACTCAAGCCTTCCGCCGAAGGTGGGGTTGGAAAGTCCCCAGATAAGAGCGTAGGCGATAAAGCAACCCGCAACGATGAGAATGGGAAGGCCGACGCTTCTGCGGCAGACCTCGGCAAGGGAGAGAATGCCGATAATGCCGATGACGACCTGCCACCACTCAAAGTTGGCGCCCTGCTGGATGATGGAGTGGGCGTCAAAGGTGTAGTAAAGGAATGCGCCGGTACCCAGAACGGCGGCGACGATATCGTACCAGGGGAGACTGTTTACCTTCTGAACACCCTTTTTAACGGGGTAGACTATGTAACCCAGAGCCACAATAAAGGCAACGAAAGAGGTAAGACGTACCTCCTCGAGCCAGGTGAAGAACAGGGTCACACAAATGCAGAAAACTGCAAAGGTCGCCAAAAGACAGGTGACGACGATCTTGGGAGCGCCTTCCCACACACGGGTGTTGGACTCCTGATCGTATTTTTTCATAACGGCGTCGAGATCCATGGGCTCGGCCGTCTTGGGGGCGTTTTTCTTCTTAAAAAGTCCCACAGTGTACCTCCTTCGCGGATAGTCAGAATTAAAATTGGCTGCGGCGAAAAGTTCGCCGCAGCCAATTTTTCGCAGGTAGTGTTAAAAACGCTTACTGAACGTTAACGTCAACGCCCTTTTCGGCAAAGTACTTTGCAGCACCGGCGTGGAAGGGAGCGGTCATGCCGCTGGTGGCGTTCTCGATGCTGAGCTCAGCGCCCTTGCCGTGCTCGGCAGTGATCTCGGCGATGTGATCGAAGATGGCGGCGGTGAGGTCGTAAACGTCCTGCTCGGAAGCGTCGGCGCTGACGATGAGGGTGGCCTTTACGGTGACGGTGGTGATATCCTCAGTCTGGCCTTCGTAGGTGCCGGCAGGAATTGCATAGGCAGTGTAGAAGGGGTTGTTTGCGAAGAGGGCGTCGGCAACTGCGCCGTCGATGGGAACGAGGTAGGCATCGTTGGTGGTGCAGAGCTCGGTGATTGCGGGAGTGGGAGCGCCGGCAACGATGAATGCGGCGTCGATCTTACCGTCCTTCAGGCCGTCGGTGGAGTCGGCGAAGGAGAGGTACTGAGCCTTGATGTCGTTCTCGGTGAGACCGGCAGCGCCCAGAACGTCGATGGCGTTGAAGTAAACGCCGGAGCCGGGAGCGCCGATGGAAACGGCCTTGCCGGCCAGGTCGGCAACGCTCTTGATGCTGGGATCCATGGTGATCAGCTGAACAGCTTCAGCGTAGAGGCCGGCGACAACGCGGAAGGAGTCGATCTTGCCTTCGGTCTCGAAGGAGCGGATGCCCTCCCAGGCGTAAGCCATAACGTCGGACTGGACGGTGCCCAGCTGGTAGTTACCGGCGTCGATGCCCTGGATATTGGCCTTGGAGCCGTCGGTGGAAACAACGTTGACGTTGATTCCGGCATTGTTCTTAATGTAGGTGCCAAGAATGCTGCCATAGCCGTAATAAGTGCCGGCAGTACCGCCGGTGCCCATGGTCATCTTGGTGCCGCTGGCGCCGCAGGCAGCCAGGGACAGTGTCAGCACGAGGGCCAACATGATTGCTACGAATTTCTTCATACGAAATCTCCCCTTTTGAAGTTTCAAAACTGTGGTTACATGATTATACCACAGAGCGTTTATTTTTGCAAGAGGCTTTTACACTTTAACCGGAAGAATTTGGCAAAAAAATCCGGGTTTTTGCCGTCCTTATCTGTTGAATAGTTCAGCGGCTTTTCTCAGAATATCAACAGAGGGGCCGGGAATGCGTCCCAGATGGTCGGGGCCCACGTTTACCAGGTAATTTATGCCCATTTCGTTCAGCTTTTTGCGGTTTTCGCAGAGCTTTTCCGGTGTGATCCAGTTGTGGTCACGGTAGGAAAATCCCCAGCTTCGGTTAAGGGTGCAGGCCGACTCGTAAAGGCCGTAGCGGCTGGGCTTAAAGCCGTTTATGGAGCGGTAATCGATGGTGGAGGGATCCACGGAGCACTGGGCTTCCCACTCCTCTTTGGAGGAGGGGATCTCGTTGTCGTTAAGGGAAACGTAGTCGTATACCCCGTTTCCGATACGGGAATTAACCAGACAATTTGGCTGCAAAGAGTGGACAGTTTCGTAAAGACGGCGGCTCTGGTCGGCTGTCATGGTCATGGGAACGTCGAACCACGCAAGGAAGATATCCCCGTAATTTGTCATAATTTCCCGTACCTGGGGCAGAATTTTGTTCTCAAAACAGAGGGAAAAGTCCTTCTTCTCCGGATCCGGAAAATCCCAGCTGTTGTCCCAGGTGACCCCGGAGCAGCCCATGTGGTTAGAAAGGTAGCCGCCCCCGTTGGGGTCGTGCCAGTCAAGATCCTGGGAATAGTAGAGTCCCAGCTTCAGCCCGTGTCTGGCGCAGGCATCGGCAAGCTCGCCGATAATATCTCTGCCGAAGGGGGTCGCGTCCACAACGTTGTATCTGTCCACTTTGGAATGGAACAGGGCAAAGCCGTCGTGGTGCTTGGAGGTGACGACGATATATCCCATGCCGCATTCCTTGGCCAAAGAGACGATCTCATCTGCATTAAAATACAAAGGATTGAATGCAGTTGCAAGCTTTTCATACTCGGCGATGGGAATTGCAAAGTGGGAGCCGATCCACTCGGCGTAGTTATCGCCGAATTTTCCCCTGTATTCTCCGCCCAGAAGAGAGTAGAGACCGAAGTGCATCATCATGCCGTAGCCCGAGGCCTTGAAGTATTCTATATTGTTCATAATTCCTTCTCCTTTTCCGCAACCTGAAGAGGATCTCCGGAGTATTAATTATAGCACATACAAAGTGCACTCTTCAAGGGTTTTGACCGGATTTTTGTCGTCAGCGGCCCGGGCGGTTGACTATCCGGAGAAAATGGTATATCATATACTTGAGGAGAAAATCTCACCGAAAGGAAGAAACACACCGTGAACATCAAAAAGACGCTTCTCGCCCTTTTCCTGCTGACAACCCTTCTTCTTGCCGCCTGCGGCTCCCCCGCCCCGGGAGAGACCGAAGCCACCACCGAAGTTACCACCACCGGAGCCACCTCTTCTCTCCAGACCACCATTCCCTCCGTTGCTCCCGTTGAAAACCCGGTGAACTACATTGAAATAAGCTATCTTCTGCCTGACAACACCTATCTCCACCTCTCCGCCTATCCCAAGGACGAAAACACCGTCTGGGTGGAATACGTGGACGATATCAAAAAAGCCGCCGCACTTGACCTTGCCGCCCTGGATTTTCTGACCCTCGGGGTGGAAGAGTCCGGCTTTGCCGCCCTCAACGGCGCAAACGTCTTTGAAGAGGGCGCCTGCAGCGCTTCCGTGTACGTCAGCTACGAAAACGGGAACTATATCGGCGCAAGCTATACCTGCGCTGAGCTTCCCAGGGAGTTCACCGCCGCATACGCAAAGCTTCTGACCTCTTTCAAGGAGCTTATGGCAGACGTTCCGGAATACGTTCCCGCCCCCACGGTATTCGGTCAGCCCAACCAGACCCATATAGACACCGTCAACCAGCTTTTTGCCCAGGCCGGAGTTGACTACCCCGACGCCTTTGGAATAAGCGACATTCCCCTTGACGACACCTTTGCCGCCACCGCAGGGCTCAGCTCTGCCGAGGGTATCACCTGCGGCACCATCTGCGCTCCTCTCATGTCGGCCAACGCCTTCTCTCTGGTGCTTGTGGACCTTGCCCCTGGCACCGACGCCGGGGCCATACGCGAGGATTTCATCGACGAGCCCGACTGGCTCAAGTGGGTCTGCGTTTCCGCCGACGAGGCCGCCGTTGCAAGCAGGGGCGACACCGTTATTTTCATAATGTGCTCAAGCGCCATGGCACAGACCCTCTTCCCCGCCCTTGAGGCCTGCGGCTGGGAAAACGTTGAGACCGACGCCTTCGGCATCGCTAACGTCCAGCCCAGATAAATACAATGCCGCTCACCGAAGGCGAAACCGATAAGTCACCGCCGCACTGATTATTAAGGGTGATCTTCACAAAAACCCAGCCGGTTTTGCTGGGCTTTGTAAAACAGTTATTGTGAAAAATGCTTGAAGACAGCTGTCTTCAAGCATTTTTCAAAAGTCCTCGCAGATCTTAACGAACGACCTTTACAGCATCACTGATATGATCAAGCATTCGTGTTTTTGTTACCGTTATATCTGCGTAATTTGATCTATGGCATACAGAGGCAGATCAACGAGCCATTCTTCTTTCTTGTAGTCCGCCATGGATGTACGAACAGAAATTTCGGGAGAAAATTTTTCCTGGTAAGTCTTAAGGCTCTTAGCTCTAAGGTTTACCTCTGCCTTTACTTCAACGGGAACGATCAACTCGCCCGTATCAACAACAAAGTCAACTTCGCAAGAACCCCTGTCGTTGGTATAGTAATAAACATCCAAGTCTTGGATAGTCTTTAACTGCTGACAAACGTACTGTTCGGTCAAAGCTCCCTTGAACTCAACAAAAAGGTCGTTTCCGTCAAGCAAAGTACGCTGACGAAGTCCGGCCATGCAGCCAAGGAGTCCAACGTCTACCATAAACAGCTTAAATGCTTTCAGATCCTCATATGCCCGCAAGGGGATACCTGCCTTATTTACACGGCTGACCTTATGAACAAGTCCGCAATCACTGAGCCACATAATTGCGGTTTCGTAGTCTTTTGCACGGGCACCTTCACGAACAAGGCCGTAGATAAACTTCTTGTTTTCTTTAGCCAACTGAGACGGAATGCTGTTCCACAGCATACGGAGTCTCGGAACGATTTCGTTGGGAGCGTGTTTGGAAAAATCCTGTTCGTATGCTGCAAGGATCCGCATTTGAATTTCACGGACCTCGTTGAAATCTTTATTCTCTGCAAAACTTTGTACTGCCTCAGGCATTCCGCCGACGAAGTAATAGTGCTTCAAGGCATCAATATACGTTTGCTTAAAGCTTGTGATCATCTGAAAATCTCGCTTATCAAGCAGTTCGGCAAATCGTTCTTTATCGGTTGCCATCAAAAATTCCCTGAAAGAAAGGGGATACAGCTTTAAGAAATCCACCTTACCCACGGGGAACGAGGTACCTTGATGCAAGGCAATACCAAGCAACGAACCGGCGCATACAATGTGATACTGGGGCGCATTTTCGTAGAAATATTTAAGAGACGATAACGCTCTCGGAACTTCCTGAACTTCATCAAAAATCAGCAAAGAATTGTCGGGGTCGATTTTGTGACCTACATACAGTTCCAAGCCCATAATCAAACGCTCCGTATCCAGATCAGAGGCAAACAGCTCCGCCATTCTGGAATTGGAGTCAAAATTGATATATACGGTATCCGCATATGCCTGCCTGCCAAACTCTTTCATCAGCCAAGTCTTACCAACCTGACGGGCACCTTCGATGATCAAAGGCTTACGGCGTTTGCTTTGTTTCCATTTTAATAGCTTTTCAATAGCAATTCGGTACACACTCGCACCTCCGTCATTATAATGCAAGTATAGTATATCACATGATCACAAAAATTACAACGAATTTTAGAGGGATGACTACATTTTTTACAGCGAATAAAGTGTGTCAGCTTCAATAGTTCACAGTATAAATGCCGGAGGCACCCACGACGCGAATATAACAGAGGCGCACATCCTTACGGAGTGCGCCTCTTCATCACGGCTGTTTTATTATTCTGCTAAAACTTCATTTCAACTTTTTCGCCGGTCTCGTAGGCCTGTTTTACGGCGGCGAGGTACACCACCGGGGCAATGAGCCGGTCGTAGCTCCGGGGCATTTCACCCGTGCGGAGCATATTGACGAAGGCGGCGCAGTTTTTCTCACCTATCATGGAAAGATCCACCTTCCGGACCTCGGAGCCATGGGATGAATACACGCTTGCGCAATAGTCCACAGCGCCGGAGCCAAAGTGGTTGGTCACACAAAAATCTCCGTAGTCCACGGCGGCGCACACGCCGGAGGCGTTTTTAACCGCGGTGACGGACAGAGGGGCGTAGCCGAAGATCTCAAGGGTCATCTCCGCAAGGTGGGGAGAGTAGAAGAAAAATCCGCTGTACTCGCTCTCCATCTGAACGGGCGCGTAAACGCTCCCCCCAAGAACTCCCCCGTTTTCCCTCACACATCGGGCAAGCTCCTCCACCCCGTCGGCGTATTTCAGCGTAGAACCGCCGCAAAGGGGGACGTTTTTGCTCTTTGCCAGCTCAACAAGGGCTTTTGCCCGGTCAACGTCAACGGTAAAGGGCTTGTCGATGAACGCGGGAAGTCCGGCTTCGATAAAGGGGCGGGCAAACTCCTCGTGGAACTTGCCGTCCCTGGCGCAGACGAAGACGGCGTCCACCTTTTCAACCATTTCCTCCAGCCCCGGGGCAAGCTCAATACCGAAATCCCGGGCAAGGCGTTGGTTCTCTTCGGGGTAGTGGCCCCAGACCTGAGTAACGCGGCAATCGGGCCAGGCATCCGTCAGGTTGATCCTGCCGGAAATATCCCGGGCGTGGGAATTTTCCGCGCCGACGATTCCTATCCTGAACATGGCTTTTCTCCCTCTCAGGCGTTCTCGGTGCCGTACCATCTGCCGCCCTGGGTACGGTTTTCGTCGTTTTCCAGAAGCTGGGTGTGGTTGTCGATGACCTTTTTCATTGCCGCGGCGTAGGCTTCGATCCACTTCTTGTCGAAATGCTTGAACCAGGGCACTGAGAAGCAGGCGACTTCCACAGAGCGGTCGCAAAGCCCGTCGTCCTCACGGACGTCCCTGTCCGCAAACATGAGACGGGTGGGTCCTCCGGTGTTGAAGAGGTCAAGGGATTTGAAATAGGGGTGGGTGTGGAGGCAAAAATTTCCGCCCTCGGAGGTGCCAAAGCCCTCTGCCCGGAGTGCCTCGCAGAAGCGGGACACGGAAAGACCGCCTAGCTCTTCGGCCACGTAGCGGCCGTGGGGAATGTACCAGCCGGCCATGTTGGAACCGGTGGACTCGTCCACGCGGATGGGACGGATGCCGGGAAGACCCTCTACAAGATCCCAGAAATAGTTCATTGCCTTTCTGATCTCGGCGCAGCGCTGGTCGTAATACTTGAGCTGAACTCTTGCCAGAGCAGAGCAAAGCTGGTTTGCACGGCCCTTCATACCGCCAAGAGCGATGTGGTAATAGGGCTTCAGCTCTTCGGTCTCGGTGATGTAGTCTTTGTTGTTTCTTTCGTAGTGACCGTAGGCCATGGCGCGCTCGTAGATGCGGCGGTCGTCGGTGACGAGAATGCCAAGCTCGCCTGCGGCAAAGCTTTTACCGCTCATCAAAGACATTGCGCCCACGTCGCCGAAGGTGCCCAGCTTTTTGCCCTTGTAAAGGCCGCCCTGAGCGTGGGAAACGTCCTCGATGACCTTGAGATCGTGGCGGCGGGCGATCTCCATGATCCTGTCCATGTCACAGGGGTAGGCAAAATAGTGCACCACCACGATGGCCTTCGTCCTGGGGGTGATACAGCGCTCCAGATCGTCGGGATCGAGGCTGAGGTTTTCGTTTATATTGCAGAAAACGGGTATGGCGCCGAAGTGGAGCGCCTGGGAAACGCTTCCCCAATAGGTCTTGGTGGGGCAGATGATCTCATCCCCGTGGCCAAGGCCGATGCCGAACATTGCCGCAGAGAGGGAAGCGGTGCCGTTGCAGTAGGCAATGGCGTATTCCGTGCCCTGCCAGGCGGCAAACTCCTGCTGGAATTTTTCGGTTATGTCCGTTCCGGAGAACTTGTTTTTTCTGATAACCTCAAGGGCGGCTTCCTCATCCTCGGCGGTCATAATGGGCCACGCAAAAAGGGATTCGTCGGGTCCTTGTTCTATGGCGGGTCTTCCGCCCAGAAGAGCCAGCTTTTCCATAATCGTAACGTCCTCCTCAAAGGTTTTATTTGTTCAGTATCTTAGCTTAATTATGGCAAATCAGAAAGCGAAATTCAATGCACTCGGTTAACACGATATAGCACGATTTTGCCCTTGGGGCTATTCTTTTCCCCGGCGGCGGCTTGGGGAAAAGCCGAACCGCTTTTTGTAACAGCGGCAAAAATAGTTCGTGCTCTCAAAGCCGCAGAGAGCGGCGATCTCCGTCACGCTCTTGTCCGTCCCCGCAAGAAGAGTGTCGGCCACGGTCATGCGGTACTCGCCCAGATATTCCATGACCGTTCTGCCCGTCACCGAATGGAATACCCGGCAGAAATAGTGCTTGCTGAGGCCGCAGAGCGAGGCAAGCTCGTCCACGGTGATCTTTTCGGAAAAGCTGTCCCGGATGCGGCGGAGGGCAGGCTCCATAAGCTTATACGCCCGAAGGGAGGCCGGCTTTTCGTCTTCCCGGGAGAGGGCGTGATCCCGAAGCAGACAGGCAAGGCTTTGGAACAGAATGCCCTGAACGGCCATGTCGGAATATTTTCCCCCCTGCCCGGACTCACGGGCAGCGTCACACAGCAGCTCAAACAGCTTTTCGTCCCTCACCAGTGTTGAAAAACAGAGCTGTTCACCGAAGAGCAGCTTTCTGAGGTCCGGCCCCTCTTTTCCCGCTCCGTAAAAATAGTCCGGCGAGACCATGATCAGATGGTATATCCCCGGATCCTCCCCGGCAGAAATGGTGGCGTGGAACTGATAGGGGTTTATCACAACGATATCCCCCGCCGAAACGGATACCGCTCTGTCCCCGATCAGAAGCGTGGCGCTTCCCCGGACGAAGCATTTCAGCTCTATCTCCTCGTGGATGGCGCTTCTCTCTGCCTCAATATCTCCGGCACGGGAAACGGTAAAGGGATTTATCTTTACTCCCCCTCCGGTAACGCTCAGGCTCATCCGTCTTCCCCCCGTTTTTTTCGGTCTTATCACGGTTAGTATAGCACAGTATGGCTTTTTTGTACAGGGTCTTCGGGGGATCACCGCGATATTTTTCAATGCCCCTTTTTTCTCTTGACAAGGCTTTTTGTGAGAAATATAATAAATTCAACCCACTGTTTAAGGAGAGCACCCCAATGAGATACGTACAGGACAAATACGGAAACCGGCTTTCTGCCCTTGGCTTTGGCTGTATGCGCTTTTCCCGCAGGCTGGGGCTCACGGATATGAAGGCCACGGAGGAGCAGATCCTCGAGGCTGTGAACCTCGGGGTGAACTATTTCGACACGGCCTATATCTATCCCGGAAGCGAGGCCGCCCTTGGGGAGATCCTTGAGAAAAATTCCCTTCGGGACAGGGTCTTCATCGCAACGAAGCTTCCCCACTACCTTATAAAAAAGCCCGGGGACGCAGAGCGCCTGTTTTCTGAGGAGCTTTCCCGCCTCCGCACCGACAGAGTGGACTTTTACCTCATGCATATGCTCACCGACACCGCCACCTGGGACAGACTCTGTTCTCTTGGCATAAAAGAGTGGATAGAAAAACAAAAGGCCTCCGGCCGCATCGGCCAGATAGGCTTTTCCTACCACGGAAACTCAGAAATGTTCTGCCGTCTTGCCGACGCTTACGACTGGGATATGTGCATGATACAGTACAACTACATGGACGAAAACACCCAGGCCGGCAGGCGCGGGCTTGTCCACGCGAAGAAAAAGGGTATGACCGTTATGGTCATGGAGCCCCTCCGGGGAGGAAAGCTGGTCTCACGTCTGCCCGAAGAAGCAAAAGCGGAGTTTGCCCGGCATTCTCCCCGCCACAGCCCGGCGCAGTGGTCCTTCCGCTGGCTTTGGGATCAGCCGGAGGTGGGCGTTGTGCTCTCGGGCATGAACAGCCTTTCCACCGTCCGGGACAACGCCGCCACAGCAGACTCCGCCCGCCCCGGAGAGCTCACTCAGTCCGACAGGGAAATGCTCGCCCGGGTGGCAAAAGCCATTAACCGGGGCATGAAGGTTGGCTGTACCGGCTGCGGCTACTGTATGCCCTGCCCGGCCGGGGTGGACATTCCCGGAGTCTTCGCCGCCTATAACCGCCGGGCGTCGGAGGGCAGATTCTGGTCTCTGACAGACTACGTTATCTGCACCGCCCTGAGAAAAAACTCCACCGCCGCCTCAAACTGCATCGGCTGCGGCAAATGCGAAAAGCACTGTCCCCAGGGAATAGAGATAAGAAAACGGCTTTCCGAGGCTAAAAAAGAGTTCGAAGGCCCGATTTACAAGACCGTCCGCCGGGGCGCGTCCGTGTTTACAAAATTCTGAAAAGGAGAAACGAACCAATGAAGCTTGCAACCTCCACCGGCGACCTCGCCGCCTACACCGCCACCCAGGCAGACGCCATAGAGCTTATCAGCTCTGCCGGTTTTAAGTACGTGGACTACAATTTCGGCACCGACCTTGCCAGAAAGGACGGCATTTACGGCGGCGACTTTTCCGGCCACTGCGCCGAGGTTCTCCGCCGGGCGGAAAAGCTGGGAGTAAAGCTTGTTCAGGCTCACTCCCCCATGGGCAGTCCCATCGCGCCGGACAACGAAGAATTCTGCGTCCTTACCGCAAAATGCGTTGAGGCCTGCGGCATTTGGGGAATTCCCAATATCGTCATCCACTCCGGCTACCGATTCGGCCTTACAAAAGAGGAGTGCTTTCTGAAAAACAAAGAGTTCTTTCTGCCCCTTCTGAGCCTTGGAGAAAAGTGGAACGTAAATATTCTGGTTGAGAACTTCAACAAAATGGACGTTCCCGGGCTTTACTGGGTGGACAACGCCCCGGATCTTCTTGAGCTGATCGAGCTGGTGGACCACCCCCACTTCCACGCCGTATGGGATACGGGTCACGCCAATATGCAGGAAATGCCCCAGCGGGAGGCCATCGGCCTTCTGGGAAGCCACGTGAAGGGCATCCACGTTCACGATAACGACGGCACCGGAGACAGCCACCTTCTGCCCTATCTCGGCACGCTCTCGTTGGACTCAGTGATGCAGGGTCTGCTTGACGTGGGCTACGAGGGCTGTTTCACCTTCGAGATCGGCGGCATTTACGCCCCCGCCGACCTCCGCCGCCCCGCAGAAAACGAAAAGCTCCGCCTCCCCACAAAGGATATGCGCCTGGCCATGGAAAAGTATCTCTACGAGCTCGGCAAAAGTATTCTCACGGAATACGGCTGTTATGAAGAATAATACAACAGCACCCCCGATAGCGTGATGCTCTTAACGGAGCATTCACGCCAAACGATGTTTGCCCTCACGGGCAAATGATGTTGCCTGCGGCAGTGATGTTCACTGCGTGAATGATGTTGTGCCTTCGGCACAGTGGGCAAACATCACATCATTGCGAGCTTGTATTTGCGTAGCAA
>SVLY01000031.1 GCA_015067715.1 Oscillospiraceae bacterium
CACGCTTAGCAATGGCCGCTTCTCTGATTTTTTCTGCTTCGATGCTTTTCAAGCGGTATTCCGGCATGCGATCCTTGCTGCGAAGCGTGCCGCAGTTTCCGCTGAAGCCACAGGTACTGCATTCTTGGTGACCCTTACTTCTACAGCATTTCGCAAGTTCACAGTCGCCACCGTATTGCCTGCCGGGGCCGGCTTTACAACCGGAACAATTCAGTGTTTCCCTCTGTGCACATTCTACACAAGTCTTTCCACAATAGGTTTCTGCCATGATAATCCCTCCTTACATAATTCTGTATCCGGATTCGCACAGGTTATAGACATAGGACATCTTATCTTCCTGGGTCCAAAATGTAAGCTTCTCAAAACCTTCAGTCTCACGGAAGGTAACGATTCGCTCCTCTTTATTTACCCAAGCGGCTAACTCCGCTTGTTCTTCGCACTCTTCTTTCATTGATCTTGATACCTCTCGCTGTCGTATTGAATAAGTCCTGATACTGCTTCATCTGCTCAAGGTTCGTTTCAAAAAAAGCCTTGGTTGAGGGATAGTCAGCGTGCAGAAAACCGTCGGTTATCAGAGGATTTAATTCTGCGCACATATCCGCCCAATCATTTGCAATATAGAAGGTAGCGTATTCGGTGTGGACGGTATAATCGTATGACCTGCCGCCGTACCCGTACTGAACTGCCGAGGGTGTATAGGACAGGCCTTTTTCGCTGTAGTACGCACAAAGCGCGGCTGTTGCCTGGGTAGGAGAGGTCAAAAGCTGACGGAATGCCGCCTCTCCCTGTTGGCTGATGCCGGTATTAACAAAATCACAGGCGATCTCCTTTGCGACGGCAACGTCGGCGGGAGATACAAACGCTTCGTCAAAGCACAAATAGCTCAGGTCCATTACGTCGTCAACGGACGGAAGTGTAAACCTTCCTTCACAGCTTCCGGATAAATATTCGGCGTAGCCGAAAACCGTTCCGTAATGCGCGGCTTCCCCGTATAGGGCAAGCAGTACGTCGGTCGTGTATTCAACCGATTTCCACTCCCGGAGAGAGGAATAAAGCTTATGATCCCTCACCAGCTTGTAGTCATATCTGTCCCGGGAGAAAATATAGATCTCGGGGAGGGGGCTTATGGGTTCCTGAGTTGCCAGCACCTTCTCCGTCGCTTTGATACAGGCCTTGCGTTCTTTATTGCCGACAGTTGGCTCAAAGTAATATTTAGCAAGCTCTGTTTCCGTGGACTCCATGTTGAGCTTGAATGCAAACTGGGCAGTCGGCTCGGAATAAGTGACTTCTGTGCTGACGTAGTGTCTTGTTGCAAACAGATGTGCATCTTTTGCGGAGGGGTCAACTGCACATGAGGACAGCAGTAACACAAGTGTGATTATAACGGCGGTCAGCTTGACTTTCATTGTACTATCTTCCTCTGCTGTGATCAATTCGGTCTCAAGGCGGGATCTGCGCGGTGAACCTGGAGTGGGGACATTACCAGCGGGTCATGTTTCTTTGGAATTTCTTTTCGTAGGCCTGTTTAAGCTCTTCTTCCGTGACGTCGTAGCAGAGCAGAATGTCGTTGTAGTACATAAGAACGTCCGTCAGCTCTTCGATAAGGTCTTTTCTGAGAGCGGCATCGGTGGCGGCTTTTTGGACGCCGTTTTTCTTGATGATGTCGATGACCTCACCTAATGCGCCCCCCTTGTCTAAAGGGGGGAAGGGGGGATTCCGTAAATCTTCCTTTTATTATTATACTATATTTACAGAACGAGTTCAACTCCGCCCTTTTCCGCCGACAGAATATATGCTATAATAATGGGAGAAAAACGGAGGTATTGCGGAATGGGAAGTTTCACTTACGAGGAAAAGAATCTTGGCTCACCCCTTGAGACCTTTGAATGGGACAACGTCTGGTGGGAGCACACGGAAAACAAAGAGGCAAAGAGAATTCTCTATATCGGAGATTCCATCTCCTGCGGAACGAGGGGCTATATAACCGCTCTTGCAGGTCCGGAATATCTCTGCGACGGGTTTGGAACGTCAAAGGCTCTGGACAATCCCTTTTTCAAGCCCAGCCTTGAGCTTTTTTTGAATCAGCACAGCAGATGCGACCTTATTCTATTCAACAACGGGCTCCACGGATGGCACCTTTCTGAGGAGGAGTACGGAAAATATTACGAAGATATGCTGGGCTTTCTGACAGGGAGACAAGCCCCGGTGGCCATCCTGCTGACCACGGACGTTTTGAACGACCCGGAGCGAAATTGCAGAGTTGAAGCCCGAAACGCCATTGCAGCAGCCCTTGGGAAAAAACACGGCGCAAGAGTGATCGACCTTTACCGCCTTGCCGCGGACAACCCCGAAGCCCACACCCAGGACTGCGTCCACTTCACGCCTGAGGGCTACGAGCTTCTGGCAAAATATATTCTGAAAGAGATCGGCCTGTAAAACAAAAACACCGCCCGGAAAATATAATACTATTGACATTGCGTGTAGAAGATAGTATAATCTATGTGAGCGGAGAAGTGCCGTATTTGAAAGGCGGTGTTTGAAAAATGACTCTATATGATGCTCTGGTGGAAAGGTACGGTGTCAACGAGCCGATATTCTCCTCCGAGATCACCTTTGGGGATTACTCCAGACCGTGGGTGATGAAACAGCTGAAAGCCCTTTGTGATAGCGGGCAACTGGTTCGTTTTGAAAAGGGAATATACTATATCCCCACGGATACGCTTTGGGGAAAGAGTGTGTTGAATCCCCGGAAGATTATTGAAAAGAAATATATCAGCGACGGATATGATATTTTTGGATATTATTCGGGAATAGCCTTTCAGAATCGGGTGAAGCTTACAACTCAGATGCCGAATGTTCTTGAGATCTATACCAACAACGAGACCTCAAACGTAAGGGACATTTGCGTGGGAAAGCAAAAGGTTTTGCTTCGCAGGGCAAGAACTTCCATCAACAGGGATAACGTTGTGGTTCTGAGTTTTCTTGAGATGATGAACGATATATCGCCGGATACTCTGGACGGTGAAAAGAGATACCGTATTGCTCAGTTTGTTAATGCGAACGGCATCACCAAAAAAGATGTCTTGCAGTACGCTCCTGCTTTTCCGGACAGAGCCATGAGAAACCTTATTGAAAGTGAAGCGATATTCAGTGTTGCACAATGACAAAGCGGTCTTTGAACAGGTTGTTTTGAAGGTTGCGGAAGAAACCGGTGTTGACCCGGGGATTATTGAAAAAGACTATTACGTTACCCTGTTTTTGAAAAGGCTGACACGGATACAGCCGGATATCATTTTCAAGGGCGGTACATCCCTGTCAAAGTGTTATAAGGTAATAAAGCGGTTCTCGGAGGATATTGACCTGAGTGTCGATGCCCATATCAGGCCAACTGAGGGAAAGCGGAAAGAACTCAAAGAAAATATTGTTTCGGTAATTGATGAATTTGGTTTCACTCTTGACAATGCCTTAGACATTAAAAGCCGAAGAAACTACAACCGTTACGTCGTTGATTATCCCGCCGTTTTTTCTTTGGATTTTCTGAAAGATCATTTGGTAATTGAAACTGCGGTTTACATCAAGTCCTATCCCTGTGAAAGGATGATGGCGACGAGTCTTATTTACGATTATCTCAAAAGAACCGGTCTTGAGGCTTTGGCAATAGGCTATGGTCTTGAACCCTTTGAACTGAACGTTCAGTCGGCATCCAGAACGCTCATAGATAAGCTGTGTGCCCTTGGTGATTACTATCTGTGCGGCAAGGTGAGCGGGCATTCGAGGCACATATACGATATTTGCAAGCTGTCTGAAATCGTTCCGCTGAATTCCGGATTAATGCGGCTGGCAAGAGACGTTTTTGAGGCCCGTAAACCACACGAACAGTGCCACGCCGCAAAGGACGGCGTCGATTTGAATTTGGTATTACAGGAGATCGTTGACAAAGATATTTACAAAAAGGATTATGAAGATATCACTCTGAAAATGCTTTTTGAAGAAGTGTCCTATTCAGAGGCAATTGGAGAATTGCAGAGAATTATTGACTACAGACTGTTTTGAAAAAATGAGACCAAGTCGGAAGTTGACTTATCGGATAAAAACACCGCCCGGAATAAGCTTTCCGGGCGGTGAATGTTTTTTTTGTTGAGTTATTTTAAGGCTATTTTGAAAAGTCTTGCGCCGTGGGGATTGACTTTGGCGGAGAAGACGGAGGAGGTCACAGTGTGCTCGCTGTGGGTCCACATATCCCAAACGCTGTAGTCCACGCCGCCGATGGTGATATCGGTGATGTCGAAGGAGATATCCCGGGGCACATCGTCGGTGTTAAAGAGGGCAACGTATCTGCAGTTTTCGCCCTTTGAGGTCCAGACGATCTCGCCCTTGCCGTCGGTCTCGTCCCGGCGGAACTGTCTGGCGCCGGAGGAGGTCTTAAGCATATGGATGAGCTCCCGGTTCTGGAGCAGGGAGAGGGTAAACTCGTCGTTTTCGCGCATTTCGCCGCCCATCATCAGCGGAGAGCGGAAGATGCCCCAGAGGGTCATCATGGTTATCTGCTCGTCGTGGGTGAAGCGGGTGTAGCGGTTTCGGTATTCGGGAAGCTCTTCGGTCTTCTGAATTCTGCCCAGGGGGAGCATATCGCAGTCCGGCCATGCACCGGGCTGGACGTAGTCCTGCCAGGCGTGGCAGAGATCAAACATTGCGTAAAGCTTGCTCCACTCGTCCCAAAAGTCGCCGCTCATGCGCCACATGTTGGCGTTGGCCGCAAGATGCTCGTGCTCCCAAACGGGGGCAGGGCCGGGAGAAAGGCTGAGTACCATGTCTCTGCCGCATTTGTCGATGGCTTTTCTGAGCATTTCGATCTCTTTTTTGGCGGAGTAAGGGTTGTGGGGGAAGATCTCGGTGTTGGCGATATCGTCGCACTTGATATAGTCCACGCCCCAGGAGGCGTAGAGCTCGAAAATAGAATCGTAATATTCCTGGGCGCCCTTTTTGTGGGTGACGAGGCCGTACATATCCGGGTTCCACGCGCAAACTGAGGAGGGATGGGCAATATCTCTTGCGGTGACGCCCTCGCACTTGATCTTTGTGTTCATGTGGGCGGCCTGTCTGGGAATGCCGCGCATGATATGAATGCCGAACTTGAGACCCAGCGAGTGAATGTAGTCTGCAATGGGCTTAAAGCCCTTGCCGTCGGCAGAAGAGGGGAAACGCTCCACGGACGGGATGAGACGGGAATATTCATCCATGCAGAGGGGAGCAAAATAGTTGTAGTAAAAGCTCTTTGCGGTGGGCTCGGACCACTGGATGTCGCAGACGACGTATTCCCAGCCGTAGTCCTTGAGATATTTTGCCATATAGTCGGCGTTGGCTAAAAGCTGTTCCTCGTTAACGGCGGCGCCGTAGCAGTCCCAGCTGTTCCAGCCCATGGGGGGAGTGGGCGCTAATTTTTTATGCATAAATGTTTACCCCTTCGTCAAGAATTTGTTTCTGGGACTATTATACCATTTACCGGATGTAAAAACAAGAGTGCATCTCGGGTTCACAGCAGGGTTATCACTTTGTCTTCGGTCAGCTTTTCAATGAAATACGCTTTCCAGTGTACTTCGTCCCTGTGTTCAAAGCAAAGTGACGAGCAGGCGGTACGGAGCTTTTTGCTCCCTGCGCCAATGCATATTGCCGTGGGGCCGTCTGCGCCGCCGATAATGCCAATGGCCGCGGCAAAGCCCGAGGCTTCCGGCCGGAAGCTGTTTTGCGGGGCTCTGTTCTTCCTCGGAGGATCACCGGGGTCGGCATCTGCAAGGTAAAAGTCCGTGCCCTCTGGTTCGGGGGTGAGAGTATAGCTCATGGCGGTAAAGCAGGTGGGGTATTCGTATTTCGGGGAGTGAAAATCACTTTGCTCAAAGCTTTTCTGCTCCGTTTCAATTACGGTGAGCTCGAAGCCCGCGCCGGTCAGGGGGTGGGTGAGTGTGACGGTCTGAAAGGGTGCCGGGGTGGTAAATTCTCCGCAGGGGAGTCTTTCGGGGGAGCGGGAGAGGCAGAGCGTAAGCCCGGTCAGCTCATCCGGAAGCTTTTCCTTTGAGGACATGGACCAGCGGTGGATGGACATCGCCCTGTCCGTGGGGAGTGAGTAGTGCTCCAAAACGAAGACCGCATCCCCGTCGGGGGCGTCCGGGGAGTGGAAAAGGCCGGTTCCGTGGCGGGTCCTGAGGCAGACCCTGTTTACTGCAAGCTCCGGGGTGAAGTGGAGCTTTTTTTCGGTCTCGGCCACAAGGTCGATCACCAGCCCCTCATCGCAGAGGTGAACCGCAGGAACGTGCCATTTTTCTCCGCCCCAGAAAAAGCTTTTTCCAAGGGGGATCTCCCGACCCGGCCGGCCGTTATCGCTCCAAAAGCCCCCGTCGAAGGTGACGGACCACTCTTTTTTCTCCGGCGCGGAGGGGTTCATGTCGGGGTCGTAATAGTCCTCGGTGTAGGGGACGGAGGATGGGTCAAAGTCTGCCTGGAGCGCTTTGATGTGGGCAAAGGTGTTTTCGTCCGGCTCAAGGCAGAGCTCCCGGGCCATCAGCTCAAGGGCGGACTTTTGCTCTTCCGTTGGAGGACAGTCGAGAAGAAAGGCCTTGAACTGTTCTTCGTCCCAGGCATAGCTCTGTTCAATTGCGGCCATGTCGCCGCAGAAGAGCAAAAAGCCCAGAAGCTCGGAAAAGCTTTTGGCGATGGGGTGTACGCAGTCTCCGAAATTCATGGGGCTCACCGCAAAGACCGTTTCGCCAAGCTCCGGAACCGTGCAATAGTGTATTCCGTCCACCCCGGCGCACCCGAGGATACGGGCGTTTTGGGGCGTGCAGTAATAGTTTTCGTAATGCGATCTCAGCTCAAACCCGAGAGCTGCGTGGTCTATGGGCAGGGCGCAGAATTTTTCGTACAGATCCATTTTCTTTGGCACTTCCTCGTATCGGTATCAAAGCTATTCTACACCCGGAAAGGCCTTGGTGCAACGGGTGATTTGTAAACAATATTTTTACGGTGTTATTTGACTTGAAGTAGTTTTTTTGATATACTTAAAGAAAAAGAAAAAACAGAGGAGAAATAACTGATATGGCCGCCAAGCTCAGACTCAAATGCCCCAACTGCGGAAAGATCGTAAACACCGATGCCTCCGCCGTCTGCCCCGAATGCAAAACCGCGATAGCCCTTCCCGAGGGAAAGGTATACCTCTACCGCCAGGGTTCACCATACGGCGTTGCCGGCGGATTTGGAATTTACGTTAACGGAGAGCCCTACGGCTTCATCGGCAACAAGGAGACTCTCTGCTTCTGCCTTCCCTACGGAAGCTATACCTTCCACTGCGCCGTGGGCATGAGCAGAAAATGCCAGGACCTGGTTATAAACCTCACTCCCGAGATGACCGAGGCATTCGCAAAGGTCTATATCAAAGCCGGCTTCTGGGCAAATTCCTTCGTTATCGAGCCCATGGACCCCAAGCTTTTGAATCTGTAACGTATAAAACTCCCGGGATTGAGGTCGTATCCTAAACGGAGTATCACGTAGCTCTATTCGCCTGCGGCGAGTGATATTTGCGTTGCAGGTTATGGGCAAATAGCATATCACTTGACAGACAAAAAGAAAGAGAAGACTCGTTGCAATAAACGAATCTTCTCTTTTTTGTTGTTAGCCGAAATTCAATATACTGCATACGGTGTAACGGCACGGGAGCAGCTATTGTTGAAGGAAACGGCGGGAGCAAGCCCCCGCCCTACGGTAGCCTTTTTTATATATCCAGCAGTTTTTTTACTTTCAGCCTGTCAAGAGCGAGGGCCAGCAGAACGAAAATCAGGCCGCTGAGAATGGACTGGGTGCAGTTTCCGGCGATTCCGGCCAGGGGGGCGGCAAAATTGCCGGAGATGACGGCCTCGTAAAGGTAGTAACCCCCGACGCATATCAGCGCGGAGGGGATGGTCATAAGTCCGTTTCTGAGGGTGAGGAGCTTATCGCCCCTGGATGAGAACAGCAGGGCAGAGAGAGCCTTGACGATGATGGAGCCCGGAGCCCAGACGGCGTAACCTGTGAGACAGTCTGCCAGAAGCGCCCCTGCGGCGCCGACCATGGGTCCGAAGGGCAGGGGAAGAAGGCTTGCGGCCAGATAGATGAACGCGTCGCCCACGTGGACGTAGCCCGTGTGGCTTGGAATGTGGAGGTAAGCGGTCAGCACAAAGACCAGTGCGGTCAGAGCGCCGGAGATGCAGAGGATTTTGATGCGTTTCTTTTTCATTTTTTTGCCTCTTAAAGTTCGCCCAAAAGCTCTTCAATGCAGATGCCGTCGGTCTCGGGAAGACCCATTTCAACCGTCTTTTCCAGCGCCTTGGAAATAAACTCTGCGGCGTGGGAGACGGAGTCGGTGAGCTCGACCCCGTTTACGGCGTCGGCGGCGATGATGGCGGAAAAAACGTCTCCGGTGCCGGCGCGGCAGGGGCCGGTCTTTTTTGCGCGGACGGTGCGGTGGCCGCTTTGGGCGGAATAGATAAAGTTTTCAAGATAATCTCCCCGGTCGAGGCCGGAGATAACTATCTTTTTGGGGCCCATGAGGAAAAGCTTTTCGCAGATGCGGCAAAGCTCGTTCTCGGTGGGGCAGGCGCAATAGTCTGTGTGGGTGAGAATTGCGGCCTCGGTGAGGTTTGGTGTGAGAATGTCCGCATAGGGCACGAGACGGCCCATCATCTCGGCCAGCTCCCGTGAGAAAGAGCGGTAAAGACTGCCTCCGTCGCCCATGACGGGGTCGATGACCGTAACGGTGGCTTCGGTTTTGAAATCTTCAAGAAAGCGCGTGACGATCTCGATCTGCTGTGTGGAGCCTAAAAAACCTGTGAGGATCCCGTTGAACCGAAGTCCCAGCTTTTTCCACTGCAGGATATAGTCGCTCATGTGGTCGGTGAGGTCGGTGGAATAGAAGTTTTCATATCCCGTGTGGTTGGAAAAAATTGCCGTGGGCAGGGGACAGCACTGCACCTTTAAGGCAGATATCACGGGCATTGCCGCGGTGAGAGAGCATCTGCCAAAGCCGCAAAAGTCGTTAACGACGGCTATTTTTTTCTGAACGTTGTGAGACAAGTGTGAATTCCTCTCTTGATTTCAGGCTGGCAATAGTATATAATAATTTTGGTCATATTAAAATGACCAGAACAGGAGAAAATAATATAACCAGATGAAATACTCCGTTGACAATTCCCAGGGTACCCCGGCATATCTTCAGCTCTACCGCCAGCTCAGAGATGATATCGTTTCCGGAGCATACCCCATGGGGGCAAAGCTTCCTTCAAAACGCCTGCTGGCAGACGAGGTGGGTGTGAGCACGGTCACCGTGGAGCACGCTCTTGCCCTTTTGTGCGACGAGGGCTACGTTGAGGCTCGGGAGCGAAGCGGCTATTACGTTATATTCAGAAGCGACGCGGGCTTTGCACTGGCAAAAGAGGCGCCGCTGATTAAAAATACCGCCGCAACGGAGGTGCGTGGGGGCGCGGACTTTCCCTTTTCCGTGCTGGCAAGAACCATGCGGGGTGTCATCAGTGAATACGGCGAGCGCATACTCCGGCGCTCTCCAAACTCCGGAAGCGAGGAGCTGAGAGAGGCCATCTGCTCCTACCTTGCACGAAGCCGGGGTATTTCCGCTTTGGCCGACCAGATAATTATCGGGTCGGGCTCGGAATATCTCTACGGGCTCACCGTGGGGCTTTTGGGCAGGGACAGAGTCTACGCCATTGAGTCCCCCTCTTATAAGAAAATAGAACAGATCTACGCCGCCTCCGGTGCAAAATACAGAATGCTCCCCCTGGGGCGTGACGGTATTGAGAGCCGGGCTCTCTGGGAGAGCGATGCGGACGTTCTGCACATCTCCCCCTACCGGAGCTTTCCCAGCGGCGTTACTGCCTCGGCATCCAAGCGCCACGAGTACCTGCGCTGGGCAACCCGGGGGGACAGGTTTATTATCGAGGACGACTTTGAATCGGAATTTTCCCTTTCCAAAAAGCCGGAGGAGACTCTTTTTTCCTACCGGGACGACAGGGTGATCTATCTGAACTCCTTCTCGATGACGGTCTCTCCGGCCATACGCGTGGGGTACATGGTGCTTCCAAAGGGACTTCGGGAGGATTTTTTTGAAAAGCTGGGGTTCTATTCCTGCACGGTGCCCACCTTTGAACAGCTGGTTCTGGCAGAGCTTATCGCAAACGGCGATTTTGAACGGCACATCAACCGGGTGAGAAGAAAAAAACGAAAGTCTTCCGAGCCGGAGTACAACGGCGATTGACCCGGTGGTGATTTTTTGTTATAATAATATCCGAAATAATCTTATCCCTGGAGGATAACAGTCTATGAAATGGATGATCGCATCCGATATCCACGGTTCTGCGTACTGGTGCCGCAGGCTTATCGGTGCTTTTGAAAAAGAAAACTGTCAGAGGCTTTTGCTGTTGGGAGATATTCTCTACCACGGCCCCAGAAACGACCTTCCCCGGGACTATGCACCCAAGGAGGTCATCGCAATGCTTGAGCCCCTGCGGGAAAAGATACTCTGCGTTCGGGGCAACTGCGACACCGAGGTGGATCAGATGGTGCTGAGCTTCCCGATTTTGGCGGACTACGCCGTTGTGCCCTGTGAAAACGCCCTTATCTACGCCACCCACGGCCACAAATACGGCGAGACCAACCCTCCGCCCCTGTGCGGGGGAGACGTGCTTCTCTGCGGACACACCCACGTTCCCGCCTGCCGGGAGCATGAGGGATTTTTGTATCTTAACCCCGGCTCGGTCTCCATCCCCAAGGAGGGCTCTGCCCACGGCTATATGATATTTGAGGACGGGCGCTTTTCCTGGCGCGATATTGAATCAGGCGAAGAGTATCTCAGCCGAACACTGTGAGAATGTGCTCCGGCAAATAAATGAAAGGGGGAGCGTGTTTTGGAAAAGCTTTTGGCCTGCGCCATGGACATTGGCGAGCAGATGGTCATATCCGGTGCGGAGATCTACCGTGTTGAGGAGAGCATATCCCGTATGTGTACGTCCTTTGGGGCGAGCCGCACGGACGTGTTTATAATAACGAGCAACATGACCGCAACGGTCTATACCGAGGATGGGCGGTCCTTTACCCAGACGAGGCGCATAACCAGCTCCTCCACGGACTACGAAAAGCTCCACAACCTCAACCGGCTTTCCCGGAGGATATGCGCAGAAAAGCTCACCGAAGAGGAGATCAGAAAAGAGCTGGACGAGGCCATCCACTGCAAGACCTATCCCTTCTGGCTGGAGTGCCTGGCCTATTCCGCAACTGCAGGCGCTTTTACCCTGTTTTTTGGGGGAAATCTTAAGGAGCTTGCCGTTTCCCTGTTTGCGGGGCTTGTGGTGAGGCTTTGTCTGCTTCTCACAGAAAAGACCATATCCGGCAGGTTTTTCTCGAAATTTTTCTCAGCGGCCATCGCCACGGTAATTGCCTACGCCTGCGTTAAGCTGGGCATACTTGATGACGTTGACATGGTCATAATAGGAAACATAATGACCCTCATCCCCGGGGTGGGGCTTACAAACGCTCTTCGGGACCTTTTGGTGGGGGACAGTGTCTCCGGTCTGCTGAGGCTGATCGAGGCCGTACTTATCGCACTTGCAATTGCGGCGGGATTTTTCCTTGTATCTGTGTTGGGAGGTTTCGTGCTGTAATATGAAAGAAGCCCTGATACAGATAATCTCCGGTTTTGTTGGCACGGTCGGCTTTGCCATTATCGTGAACATACGGGGAAAACGCTTTCTCTTTACCGCTTTGGGGGGACTGGGAGCCTGGGCGCTCTACCTTTTGCTTGGGCTGGTGCTCCCCGGAGAGCCCATAAGATATTTTCTGGTGGCTCTCGTTATCTGCATTTATTCCGAGATAATGGCACGGGTGCTTAAAACTCCCACCTCCACATTTCTGACCACCGCGCTCATATCCCTCGTTCCCGGAGGCTCGCTGTACTACACCATGTCCCACGCCCTCATGGGGGACTACAGCAGCTTTTTCACCCGGGGAATACATACCCTTAAGCTGGCTTCCGCCCTGGCGCTGGGCATAATCGTTGCAATGTCTGCGGTAAAGCTCATCCGGCGCATCGGGGCGAGGAGAAAAGAAAAACAGTAAAAAATCAAAGATCCTTGAAGCCTTTGGAGCTTCAAGGATCTTTTGATTATCAGTCTTCGATTGCCGCCTTGCGGGAGAAGATGGGGGCGATGACCTCGGGCGGGAATTTTGGCTCTCTGCGGTAGGTGTAGAGGCCGTTTTGCTCCTGTTCGACGTCGGTGAGCTGGGTGTAGCAATAGCCGAAAATGCCGGGATTGTCCAGCATGGCGTCGGTGAGCCCCTTAAGACGGGCAAGGAACTCCTCGGGAGAGGTGGGCGCGTTGCCATAGCCCCAGCCGGAGGCGTCCTCGGTCCAGCGGATTCCGCCGTATTCACTTACGAAGAAGGGCAGCGTGCTGTTGAAGGGCTGGCGGTTGGCAAATACGTCGGTGATCCTGCCCTGGGAAAGCTCGGCGTAAGCCGCGGCGAAGGCTTTGGGATCCTGCTCGTAGTTGTGAACGTCGAAAATATCCGTGGTGACGTGGAAATTTCCGCTGGTGTCAATGCAGGGACGGGTGGGGTCGGCGGACTTGGTCACGCGGTAGACAAGATCCAGCAGCGGATCGAACTGCTTTTTGCCGTCTATGTCCCAGGTCTCGTTGAAGGGGCACCAGCCCACGATGGAGGGATGGTTAAAGTCACGCTCGATCTCCTCCAGCCACTCGGGAATAAATCCGTAAGCGGCTTCGGGACGGGTGTGGTCAAGACCCCAGTTGGGATACTCGCCCCAGACGATATAGCCCTTTTTGTCGGCGTGGTACAAAAATCTCTCTTCAAAGACCTTCTGGTGGAGACGTGCGCCGTTGAGACCCATTGCCATACAGCGGTCTATGTCTGCGGCAAGCTCTTCGTCGGAGGTGGCGGTGTAGATGCCGTCGGGCCAGAAGCCCTGGTCGAGAATAAGGCGCTGGAAAACGGAGCGGCCGTTAAGGCGGAACTTTTTGTCGGAGTAGTCGATGGTGCGAAGGCCGAAATAGCTTGTGACCTTATCCTTGCCGAAGGTGAGCTCAAGGTCGTAAAGTCCGCCAACCCCAAGCTCCCAAAGGTGCTTTTCTGCCAGCGGTACGGTGAGCATGATCTGGCCGCCCAGGGTGATCTCTCCGGAAGCCTGGCCCATGGGCTTGCCCTCGAAGCTGGCCTTGACGGAGAGAGTGCCGCTGCCGGTAACGTTTGCAAGAACTGACAGGGTGGCATTGGCGGCGTCGGGGAAGAATTTAACCTTTTCGATATGGGCGGTGGGAACGAATTCCAGCCAAACGGTCTGCCATATGCCGGTGGTACGGGTGTAGTCACAGCCGTGGGAGTAAAACTCACGGGACTGCTTTCCGCAGGGGGTCAGGCCGTTGCGCTCGTCGTCGTGGGCGCAGAGGGTGAGAGTGTTTTCGCCCTCGTGGACGAAGTCCGTAATGTCGGCGGCAAAGCCAAGGTAGCCGCCGCGGTGCTCGGCGCATTTTTTGCCGTTGACGAACACCTCGGCAAAGTAGTCCACGGCACCGAAATGGAGCAGAACTCTGCCGGAGAGCTCTTCGGCGGAGAGTGTGATCTTTCTGCGGTACCACACGGCACGCATGAAGTCCTTGTTTTCAATGCCCGAGAGCTTGCTCTGGGGGCAGAAGGGGACTTCGATCCTGAGAGAGAAGGGTGCATCGGGGGCGTTCATGCCTCTTGCAAGGCCGCTGTCGCCGTGGTCGAATTCAAAATCCCACTGTCCGTTAAGGCATCTCCAGCTCTCACGCATGAACTGGGGACGGGGATGCTCGGTTCTGTATGCCATAAGTCAAGACCTCTCTTTTGGTTTATTTCTTTCCCGCATAGGGGAGAACGAAGCTGTTTTCTCCGGGCACAAGGGTGGCTTTCCTGTCGCCGTAGACAAACTCGGCGGGAACGCCCTCGGGCACGTTTACGGTGAAGCTGACGGTCTCGCCGTTGTTTTCAAAGCTGACCGCCACCTTGCCGCAGGGGAGCACCGTGGAGCCCTTGGCCCACTCAAGCTTTGCGGGCACCTTGGGAGCGATCAAAAGTCTGGCGTAGGCCTTGCTGTCCTCGGGCTGGGTAATGCCCAGGAAGCCGTCCAGCAGGTGACGGGCGGGGGCGCCGAACATGGGGTGGTTGTGGGACTCGCGGCCGTCGAAATCCTCCCAGACGGTGGTGGCTCCGTGCTCGGCCATGTACCAGTAGGAGCCCAGCTTGTGGCTGGTGAGCAGGTCGTAGGCGACGTTCTCTTCGCCGTAGGTAATGAGCTGATCTACGATATACTCCGTGGCAAGGAAGCCGGAGTCGAAATAGCCAAGGTCGGCAAATTTCTTTGCCATGTTTTGGAAGGCGGTCTCCCAGCCTTCAAGCCTGGTGAGCACGGCGAAAGCGTCGGAGCCCTGGATCCCGGCGTGGTAGCTGCCGGTGGCGCCGTCCCGGAATTCTCTTACCAGCGCGGCGCGGACGTATTTTTCGTAGGCCTGATAGGCCTTTGCGTCCTCGGTGTAGCCCAGCTCAAGTGCAATGCGGGTCATGCGGGTGAGGCAATCAAGCAGGTAGCAGGTGTTTACGAAACGGGCAGAGCTGTGGTTGATGTGAAGGGTGGCCCAGTCGCCGAGGCACCAGCCGCCGTCCTCTTCTCTGGTCACAAGGCCGTGGGTGCTGTGGCTCTTGAGGTAGGAGATCCAGCTCTTCATGTGGGGATAACACTTTTCAAGCATTTCCCTGTCGCCGTAGTGGCGGTCATATTCGTCGGGAACGATAACGATGGCGCAGCCCCAGCCGCCGGGACCGCCGCCGCCGCCCATGGCAGGCGCGGTGTGCTGAACGTGGCCGTTGAGAACGTCCTGGCAGTCAAGAATATCCTGGATCCACTTTTTGTAGACACCCTTTGCGTCAAGCGTGAGCATGGCAGACTTTGCGGCGATCTGTCCGTCGCCGGTGTAGCCAAGGCGCTCTCTGTGGGGGCAGTCGGAGGGAATGCAGTTGTGGAGGTTGTCGAGCTGGGTGCGGATGTATGCGTCGAAGAGCCAGTTCAGCTCGGGAGCGCTGCTTTCAAATTCGGCGATAACGGGAGCGTCGGTGTGGATAACGTCCACGGTGAGCTCGTCGAAACTGCCGGTGATCTCGATATATCTGAAGGCGTGCCAGACGTATTCCGGGGCAAAGACGGTCTTTTCGCCGCTCTGAATGAAAACGTCCTGCTGGATCTGATACTTTCCGGAGCGGAGCCTGCAGAGCCCGCCGGTGGAGGCGCAGTCCAGCTCGCCCTCGGGGGTGAGCTCGTCTGCAAAACGCAGGGTGATCTTTTCGCCGGGACGGCCGCCGGCAATAACGACGGGACGGCCGCTTATGCTCTCTCCCGCATCATAAAATGCGCGGTCGCCGTTTTTGTGGAGGAAGGTGGGCTTTATGGTGCGGATGACTCTGTCGGAGGGGCAGGTCTGTTCCTCGAAGATGGAATCGGGAGCGGGAACCACCTTGACGGGGGCGGTTTCGGCGTTTTCGGCGCTGACGTTGGCGTCGATGACCTCGCCCACGAAGAGGTTGCTGTAGGTGATCTGGGAGTGACGGCAGAGCTCGGTGCCGTCGGAGCGGAGGTAAGTCTTTTCACCGGAGGCGGACTCAAACTCAGCGCAGAACCAACCCTTGAGCTCCCGACCAAAGCTCATTGGACCTTCGGCGAAGCGCTCTTCCTGACGGTACCAGCCGGGTCCCAGGCGGAGCTCAAGCAGGTTTTCGCCGTCGTGAACAAGGCTGCTTACGTCGTAGCGCAGGTAGAAGATGCGGTGAGTGGTGATATCGTAAAGCGGATAGCTCCATTTTCTCATGTCACGCGCCTCGTAGTCGGTGAGGGCGGGCACGAAAAGCTGGTCGCTGACACGCTTTCCGTTAATGAAAAGGGTGAAGAAACCAAGGCCGGTAACGGCGATGGAGGCAGAAACGGGGGAGCTGAGGGTAAAGGTTTTGAAAATAACGGGCGCAACAAAATTTTCGGGACAGGCTATCCATTTTGCTTTTTCCATGAGCTTGATCGTCCTTTGCTGAAAAATTAAAGAAAAAGTTCCGGAGGATCTGAAAGGGAAACATCCTCCGGAACTATTATATCATATTACCGATTTGCTTGTAAAGAAGCTTTTGTTTTCTTTTTTAACCCCGGGAGAGTCTGTCCTGAATAAAGATATCCCTCATGGTCTCAACGTCTCCGCGCTCGTGGGCGTAATATATCTTTGGCTTCACGGGCTCGTCGGGATCGTCCGTGCGGACGGCGCCGCCCCGGTGACCGGGCATCTGGCAATAGCCGTGGCCGTCGATATTCTTCACCCAGTGCCATGCATGGCGGAGCCAGGCTCTGCGGTAGTCGTCGGGCTGAACGGAAAACCAGCTTATCTCGTCGTGGCTCCACCAGCCGCCCTCGTACCACTCGGTCTGCTTGGGCCAGTAGGGAGTGTCCAGCCATTCCTTTTCGTAGGTACAGGCGTTGTCCATTTCAACGATGTAGGGCAGAGAGGAGGTTCTCCAGCCGCTGGGGGTGACGCCGCCGGGGCTGTCCAGATAGATGGAGTCGAAATGTCCCACCCGGAGCTCGATCTCCTGGGGATTGCCGGGAGCGGGAGCGTGGGGCACGGCGTCTGCCGGGGGCAGACCGCGGGTGGGGGACATATGAAAATCGCAGATGAGCCTGTCGGTGGCGGCAACACGGTCGTCGTAAATGTGGGCGTTGAACAGCATCCAGCCGCGTCTGGCGTGATCCCGGGCGTAGTCGCGGATCATGCGGACGATGCGGTCGAAAATGACGAAGCCCACGTCGTCCTTGGTCATGAGCATGATCTGGCCGAAATGGATGCACTCAAACCCCAGATCCGCAAACATACAGCCGCGGAAATAGAACCAGAGCTGGGTCTCCAGCTGGGTTATGTCCGGAACGCCGGTGTTTGGGCCCCACTGATCCTTAAAGCGGCCGTCGGGGAAGCACATATCCTCCGGGCGGAAATTTCGCTCTTCGGGCTCAAGTCCGAATGCCCGGAAAACGTGGGCGGGAATTGCAAAATCGCCCATGGAGGGAACTGTGGTCTCGAAAATGCAGTTTTCAAAGATGATGTCCGGGTCGGCCTGGTGAACGCGGGCGATGGTTTCCCGCATAATGGGATGGAGGGAGAACTCGTATTTTCCGGGAAGCCAGGGTGTGTAAGACCGGGACCACATTTTGGCGCCGGTGGTAAAGAGCATTTCAATGTCCTTTTCCATATTGCCCAGCCCGTCGTTAAAGACGTTGCAGTTCTGGGCCCGGGAGAGGTAGTTTCTCAAAACCTCTTCGCTGATGCCGTTTTTGTCAAAGTAAAAGTTCAGCCCGATATTTGCCGGATGCTCGGAGGGGGCTTCAAGATGGGGGAACATGGGATTATTCACGTTACTTCTTCTCCTTTCCGCTTTCAGCCTTCAAGCTGTTTCTGGGTTATCCACGCCTCGGCGATGGCAACGGGGTCTTCTTCGGAGGGGGACTTTGCGCCGGGGTGGGTGCGGGAGGTGAACACAAGGGGAGTATCCTCTGCGAAAAGGTCGATGACCTTTTGGGGCACGCCGGACTCGAAGGTGAGACTGTCAAAGCCTGCGGCCTTGAACTGCAACGCCCTGTGGACGTACCAGAGCTCGCGCTCTTCGGAGGTGTTCATTGCCGCAAAACAGAATTTGCGCTTTTCGGGGGTGCGACCCAGCTTTTCAAAGGCCAGGGGCGAGACGGAGATATATTCCACGGTGGGGTGGATATCGGCAGAGACAACGGCGTCGAAGATAAGCTCGGGGTCAAGGCTGTGGGCAAGGTCGGTGTAGAATTTGACAAACTCAAGACGCTGATCGTCCCAGTCGCCCATGGTAGCGGGGGCAATGGCGTTTTTGACTACTTTTGCCCCCGTGAGAAAGACTGTGCGAAGCTCCGCGGGCACGTGGCGGAAATCGTCCCGGAAGATCTCAAGATCAAGAACCCTGTCAAGATACTGGGTCTTCTTCAGCCCGGTGAGGGGGAAAGCGTCCCGGGTGAGATCGTGGCCGATGTTTGCCGGGTGCATTTTGGGGGAGGGCAGCTCTGTGAAGAGTAGGTTCATAAATTTCATCCTGCCTTTCATGTTTGGGGTATGGAAATATTTTACCAAAGGCTGAGAATTAAGTCAATAAAAATATTGACAAGGGCGCTCTAACGTGTTAGAATAGATTATACTCTAATGCGTTAGAATAAATTTGGAGGTGCCGGAAGAAATGGACACGCCGAAAATTTTTGAGAGCGAATACCGCTTTTGTCTTATACTTTGGGAAAACGAGCCCATAAAAAGCAGGGAGCTTGCCTCCCTCTGTGAAGAAAAGCTGGGTTGGAAGCCCACCACGACCTATACGGTGATAAAGCGCCTTTCGGAGCGGGGAGTGGTTAAAAACGAGAACACGGTGGTGAGAAGTCTGGTTTCGAAGGAGGACGTGCAATCCTCTGAGATAGACCAGCTGGTTGAAAAGACCTTTGAGGGCTCTCTGCCCGCATTCGTGGCGGCTTTTACCCGCAACAGGAAGATGAGCCCGGCGGAGATAGACCAGGTTCAGCAGATGATAGACTGCTTCAGAAAGGAAAACGAAAAATGACGGGCGTTTTCTTAAGAATACTCAACATGAGCATCTCGGCCGGGTGGCTGGTGATGGCCGTGCTTGGGGCGAGGCTGCTTTTGAAAAGAGCGCCCAAATGGGTAAACGTTCTGCTGTGGGCAATCGTTGCCCTGCGGCTGGTCTGCCCGTTTAGCCTTGAAAGCGCCCTCAGCCTTATACCCAGCGCCGAAACGGTGAGTCCGGACATAATGCTGGACCCGTCGCCCTCGGTGCACACGGGAATAGCCTCGCTGAACTCGGCGGTCAACCCTGTGATTTACGGATCCTTTGCCCCTTCGCCCTCTGACAGCATGAACCCTCTTCAGCTTTGGGTGCCCGTTGCCTCGGCGGTGTGGATCGCCGGTGTGGCGGGAATGGCGGTGTGGGCGGCTGTGAATTATATTCGGCTCAGACACAGCGTTTCAACCGCAGTAAGGCTTGAGAACAATGTTTTTCAGAGCGAAAACGGAACGTCGCCCTTTGTTCTGGGGCTTTTCCGCCCGAGGATATACGTTCCCTTCGGTCTGACGGAGCAGGAGCTTTCCAATATCGTTGCCCACGAACAGACCCATATCCGCAGAAAGGACCATATCTGGAAGCCTCTGGGGTATCTGATCCTTGCCGTTCACTGGTTCAACCCTCTCGTTTGGGTGGGATATGCCTTGCTCTGCCGGGATATTGAGCTTGCCTGCGACGAAAAGGTGATCAAAACCATGGATGCGGCATCCCGGGCGGACTATTCTCAGGTGTTGCTCAGCTTTTCCTCAAACCGCCGCAGGATCGCCGCCTGTCCGCTGGCCTTTGGAGAGGTGAGCGTTAAAAGCCGGGTGAAGTCCGTGCTCAGCTATAAAAAACCTGCGCTCTGGGTGATGATCGGCGCCGTGACAGTCTGTGGCGTTATTGCGGTGTGCTTTCTCACCGACCCTCCGGACAAAGACCCCGTTGAACGTACGCCTCTTGAAAGAGTGCTCGCGGGCTATGCCATGGAGGATGCCGCGGGGGACGGCTGTGTCGTTATCGACGGGGGCGTACTTATCGCGGGACAGGAGCAGTGGATAAACTTTGTAAATGCCGCTGAGCGTGGAGAAGTGTGCTCCGTAAGGATCTATCAGGCCTATTCCGATGAAGATGGCGTGTATTTTGTAAAGGATCTGAGCTTTGACGGACAAAAATACGCCGTCCGCTTTTACGACAGCTATGCCGATACCGGCGCGCTGTTTCTCTCTGAGGAGACCTACTGCTTTCTTCTCAGGCAGGTTTACTCACCGTATATAGGCGCTTCGGCGGAATGCTGGTTTCTTGCAGACAGCGAAGCTTTCAGCTCAGAGGAGTATTTTAAGGGACTCGTCTCATCCACGGCCGTTGGAAACGGCGCGGGAAGATGCCTCCTGCTGTGGCAGAGGCTGACGGATGAGGAGGAATATGTGGAGAGCTATTACGATACGATCTATTTCGATGCCGACGGAGACGGAAGCTATGACCGGTGCTGTATCGGAATGGGAAGAACCTCCGGGGTGTTCTCGTTTACAGTCAGCATCTACAACGAAAAAGGCAAAAAGACCGCCGAAGGTTTTTTTGTTGATGACTGGAGCACGGATCTGGCCTGGGAGCCCCGGGAGGACGGCCTGTTTATACGTGCCGAAAGGGAAACCGGCACCGGGTTTTACGCCGTGGATATAAAAAAGAAAAAGGTGATACTGGAAATCAACGGGGAACCCATTGAGAATTGGGTCCGGGATGACAGGGACGTTTTCCAAAACGCTCCGGAGGATTTTGGTTTTACCCTTAGCTGGAACACCTGTGACATAAGCTCCTATGACAGCCGTACGGGAAAACTGGTCAGAACGGGAGGTGCCGAGGAATATCTGTTCCTGGACGATGCGGATATGAACCGGATATATGCCGCTGTGCAAAAGCTGGAGCTGAGACCTCTTCCGGAGGTAAGCGACGGTTTTATATCCTACAGCGCCTACCATGCCGCGGTTCTTACGGTTTACTCCGGAGAAAACGCGACAGGTTACGAGGCCTGTGTCCGGGAGACGGCTGAATCGGCCGGATTCATTGCCCTCTGCCGCGATATTTCAGAGATCATACTGGAACGATCCATGACAAATTAAGGAGAAAACTGTGATGATAAAAAGAATATCCTTCTGGTGCTTTATTGCCTCCGGGGTGCTAACGGCAATATTTGCTGTGAAAAACGTGACGGATTACGTCCGCTATTCAACCACGCTGAACTCAGCGCCATTTTACTACACGGTGATACTTAACGCCGCCGTATTTATCCTCCCGGCGCTGACAGCTTTGGCGGTGGGGATAGTGCTAAGGTCAAAAAAACGGTAAAACAAGTCGAAGCCACCCGATGAAAAATTTGGGTGGCCTCGACTTGTTTGGGTAAAGTAGGGGCGAACTGCGTTCGCCCGTTTGGCGTATCATCCCTTTCCCGGCGACATTGTGCCCAAGGAGACCTTTTCCGGACGCCCCGGGAGGGGCGTCCCTACATTTTTTGCTGCAATCGACAGGGTTATATTTTATCTTCGATCTCCTTGGCATAACCCAATGCCTGTTCAGCCTCTACGTCATATCCGTTTTTACGATGGAAATCCGCAATTTCCAAATAGATCCGGTATGCTTCCTTGAATTTTTCAAGCTTTTGATAGCACAGCGCGATATCATATTTTTCGTCGCAGAAACTCGTTCCGAGTTCTCCGGCCTTTTCGAGCCATGGGATTGCCTCGTCATATTTTTCCATGCGGTAGCAGATATCACCCATGCTGGTATACAGCTCCCAATTATTCGGGAATTTCTGCAGTGCCTCCGCACATACGGCAAGAGCTTTTTCGTATTGATGTGCATTCTCATAGGCTTCGATCAGCAGGAACCATTCACGCTCGTCAAGATTGCCGCACGCTTCATCCATGGCGCGTTGCCGCTCTGCCAGAATTTCTTCGCCCTTGCCCATGGAAAAGAGCATAGACATTTTCATGGATGCCGCTCTTCTGTAAGGCATACAGTTTTTGTCCGATTTATCGGCTAAAACCTCGTCAAAGTATTTGAGCGCTTCATCCCTGCAAAACTCCATCATTGCCTTATGGAGCCAGCCGTAGTTCCATTTATCGTACAAGGATAGCTCGCCGGCTTTCATCAGCTTATGATATTCCAGACGACACCTTAAAAAATCCTCGGGATCTTCGCTGATCTCATAGAGTGCAGACAGTCTTTGCGCATAATTCTCGTAAGCTACCGAATGTTTCTTGAAAAGGTCATCCACCATAACGCCGTAAAGCCTGGCAATTTCGGGAAGAAGCAGTACATCCGGTAAAGTGGTTCCACACTCCCAGCGCGAAACGCTTTGCGCCGTTACACAAAGCTTTTCGGCAACGTCTTCCTGTGTGTATTTTTTTGCCACTCTGAATTTTTTCATGTTTTCGGAAAATACAGTTGGATTCATGAAATTGTTCTCCTTTTTGTTATTTCGTAAGCTTACAACGGTATTATAACGGAAACAAAATAAAATGGCAACATCTCATTTTGTGATTAAACTCTTGTTTTATGCATGGTAAAAAAGGAAAGTGAGTACACCGTAGGGGCGAACTGCGTTCGCCCGTTTGGCGTATCATCCCTGCTACCTTTCCCGGCGACATTGTGCCCAAGGAGACCTGTTCCTGTAAAACAAGTCGAAGCCACCCGATGAAAAATTTGGGTGGCTTCGACTTGTTTGGGTAAAAAATTTATTCCGTTATCATGTCTATTCCCCGGGCGAGCATTTCGGCGTTGATGGCGCCGGAGGCGTAGGCGACGAGGCGGCCTTCGCTGTCGAGGAAATAGGTTATGGGAATTGAGCCGGTGGTGTACTGTATTGCGGCGGAAATATCGGTGTCGAAGTAAACGGGGAAGGTGTAGTCCGTTGTGGCGAGAAATTCCTTTGCGGTGTCAACGGTCTCACGTCTGCCCTCGGTGAGGTTTACCATCATAAAGTGGATATCGTCACCAAGCTGGCGATAGGCCTCGTCAAAGGCGGGCATTTCGCTTTTGCAGGGGCCGCACCAGCTTGCCCAGAAGTTCAGCACAACGGGCTTGCCCCTGAGATCGGACAGCTTAACGGCCTTGCCGTTTTGGTCGTAGACCGTAAAGTCCGGGGCGGCGGGCCGGTCCTCGGGAGCGGGAGCGTCGGAGGACACCTGATCCTCGGGTGCGTGATCCTCGCTCAGTGAGTCGTAAAGAAAATACGCCCCCACCACAAGTCCCACGAGCACAAGGGCGCAGAGCGCCGGGATAAGCCATTTTTTCACGTTGATATCCCCCTTATTATGTCAGCTGAGTACGGTGATAAATCTGCCGAGCAGTCCCGTTGCCATGAGAATGCCAACTGCGATCAGCAGAGCGCCGCAGATAATATTGATGGTCTTATAGTTTTTCTTAATGAAGCCAAAGGCGGACTTGAGCCTGTCGATGAGCAATGCGCTGACCACGAAGGGAATGCCAAGCCCCAGAGAGTAGACGAGAAGCAGGGCAACACCCTTGACGACGCTTCCCTGCTGGCTTGCCAGCATAAGCGCAGAGCCTAAAAATGCGCCCACACAGGGTGTCCAGCCCACGGAAAAGACGATGCCAAACAGCATGGCAGAGAAAAAGCCCATGTTTGACTTGTCCAGCCCGGAGTTGATGCCCCTGAAGATATTCAGCCGGAACAGCCCAAGGTAGTTCAGACCGAAGAAGATGACCACGAGCCCCGTTACGATATTGACAAGAGTCCGGTGGCCGGAGAGGAATTTCCCCACCGTTCCTGCCAGCGCGCCCATTGCGATGAACACAAGGGTGAAGCCCAGCACGAAGCCAAGGGAGTTTGAAAGGGTCTTTTTAATGTTACGCTGCTGTCCGCCTGCAAAATAGGAGACGTAAATTGGAAGCATGGGCAGAAGACAGGGTGAGATGAAGGTGATTATGCCTTCGAGAAACGAGATGAAATATTGCATTGGGACGTCCTTTTTGTCAAGTATTAGCGTGGCGGGAAAGCCATTCTTTCCGGTTGGCTTCTGCCTGTCCGGGGGAGAGGGGTCTTTCGGGGTAGGAAGAACAGGGGAGGAGCTGATCCTTTGCAACCTCGGGAGAGGTGCAGGCTCTGTCGTTTCTGTAGGGGTCGCGCTCGGCTCTGTTGCGGAAATTGGGGATGGTCTTGGGGGTGTTGCCGTCCAGAATTGAGCGGAAGGCAAATATTCCGCAGAGGCTCATGTCCACGGCGGTGTACACGTCGATGGACCATTTTCCGTCCTCGTGACCGAGTATCTTCGAAACGAAGCAGTGGGTGGGGTAAAAATCTCCGCCCCCGTGGGTGGAGATGCCGCTTGCTGAGGCAAGCTCCGGGGATATGAATTTTTCCGGAGTGTAATAGGTGTTTGCGCCCTCGCAGGTCTTTTCGCCCTCGATATACAGCCGCACCTTGTCGGGTCCCTCTTCGGGGTGGACAGTGCCGAGGTAGCCCTTTGTGGCGTAGACCTTGTAGTCCGTGTGGGCGGGCTCGAGCTTCAGCGGGCCGTGAATGCTCTTTACGATGGCTCCGTTGTCCAACGTGACCATCTCGATACCGCTGGCGTGACCGCCGGGATGGCCCAGGCGGTAAAACTCCTCGATGGGGGGATTTTCAAAACCCACGACCTGAACGGGTCTGCGGCCGGTTATGGTGAGTATGGGACCAAGGGAGTGGGTGCAGTAAAAGGTGGGGTAGATGCGGTTGCGCCAATGGCTGGCCTCGCCGTAGGTGATGTCCAGCCAGCATGAGGCGCAGTCGTGAACGTATTCCGCCTCGGCATAGGTGACCGTGCCGATATTGCCCTCCCTGTAGCTGCGCCACATTTCAAGTGTGAGATCCATGTAGCAGTAGTTCTCGCCGTAGGCGTAGATCAGTCCCGTCTCCTCCACGGTCTCGATAAGCTCGATTGCCTGGGCGACGGTCTCGCTGGGGAGCACCTCGCTCAAAACGTGCTTTCCGGCGCGGAGACAGCGTATTGCAAAGGTGGCGTGTTCGGTGGCGTAGTTTGCAAGGACGACGGCGTCCATGTCGTACTTTATGAACTCGTCGAAATCCGCAAAACAGCGGATATCGAGTCCGGCTTTTTTTGCGTTCTCTTCTGCCTGGCGCAAAAAAAGCCGGACTCGATATCC
>SVLY01000032.1 GCA_015067715.1 Oscillospiraceae bacterium
ACACAGCCGACGGACTCGCCGTAGGTGGTGTTGGGGCAGCCGCCGAAGAAAGCGCCGGCGATGGAGCCAACACCGTCACCAAGAAGGGTGCGATGGAGGCCGGGGTTGTCAAGAAGGTCTCTCTCGATGATGGAGGAGATGTTCTTGTGGTCGGCGATGTGCTCGGCAAAGACGACGAATGCAACGGGGATGTAGGCGACGATGATCTTGGTGACGTAAGCGCCGGTGAGCTCACCAAAGCCCTTGAAGGCGGTGAGGAAGGTGAAGTCGGGAATTGCAAAGAAGGTGGAGAGGGCGACCTTGCCGTCTACCAGGAGGTTTGCAAAGTAGGAGAAGTCGATGATGCGGAGGCTGTCGTTACCGGAGAGAATGCCGATAACGGTGAAGCAGGCGGCAACGGCGTAACCGGCAGCGATACCGATGATGAAGGGGATGAGCTTGACCATCTTCTTACCGTAGCTGGAAGCGATGATGGTGGCGACAAGGGTAACGAGACCGCAGATAAGGGCGACCTTGGTGTTGCCGGGCTTGGTGGTGACGGTGAAGGTGTCATCCTCGTTCTTGCTGACGGAGAGTCCGCCGTTGATAGAACCGTCCTCGTTGAGAACAGCGTAGCTGCCGGTGGGGGTGACGGAATCTTCGGTGGTGTAAACGGTTTCAACGATGGTGTAGTCGTCGGCGTTGAGGACCTTAACGTATTCGGGGCTGGTGAGATCGCCGATGGCGTTGCCGGCAAGGGAGAGACCGATGATGGCAACGGTGGGTCCGATGACGACGGCGGGCATAAGCTTGGAGATCCACTTAACGCCTGCGAACTTGACGATCAGGGCGATAACAACGTAAACGAGACCGGCAGAAATGGCACCGATGATCAGGCCGAGGTACCCCAGGGACATGGAAACGCTGCCGGCAAAGGCTGCGGCCATGGAGCCGAGGAATGCGAAGGAGGAACCCAGGAAAACAGGGCTCTTACCCTTGGTGAAGAGAACGTAAACGAGGGTGCCGATACCTGCGCCGAAAAGGGCTGCGGCAGGGCTCATGCCGTTGCCGATGATGATCGGAACGACCAGGGTGGCGGCCATGATGGCCAGAAGCTGCTGGATTGCGAAGACGATCAATTGACCGAACTTCGGCTTGTCTTCTACGTTGTAGATGAGTTTCACTTTTTTGCCTCCGTATAGTTTTCTGTTTGTATTTATTAAAACGGTCTTGTGCCGTTTTAACCGGAATTATTTGTTGTAAAGGCAAACGCCGCTCTCCCCGTCGATGTCGGGGACCATGACCTTTACGAACTCGGTGTGGCTGGTGGGAATGTTTTTTCCGATGTAGTCCGCCCGGAAGGGGAGTTGACGGTGACCCCGGTCGATCAGGATCGCAAGCTGTATGCTCTCGGGACGGCCAAGGCTGAATATTCCCTCGATCGCGGCGCGGACGGTGCGGCCGGTGTAAAACACGTCGTCCACGAGGATTATCTTTCGGCCCGTAACGTCGAAGGGGACGTTGGTGGAGTTGACCCGGGCAACAGAATCCTTTTCGGTGAGATCGTCCCGGTAGAGGGTTATATCAAGCTCCCCGACGGGGATCTCTGCGTTTTCGATGGTGAGAATATTGTTTGCAAGCTCCCGTGCAAGGGGAACGCCGCGGCGGCGTATGCCGATGAAGGCAAGCCCTTCGGTGCCCCGGTTGCGCTCGATGATCTCGTGGGAAATTCGCACAAGTGCGCGCTTGACGGAGGGTCCGTCCATCAGTTTAGATTTCAGCTCCATCCGGTCTTCTCACCCCGATCTGCCAAAGATACAAAAAAACGCCGACAACGGGAAAGCAGGCACTTTCCGCGCAGCGGCACACAGAACTTGACAAACGGTTTCCTTGCCGGTCTCTCTGTACCGCCTTAAAGATTCACCGACAGATAGTATACCATACCCAAATCCGTTTGTAAAGGGAAAAAGTAAAAATATGTCGAAAATGTTAAGAAAAACTCAGCCCTGCCGGAACCAGGGCAGGGCTGAGAAGGGGGGCTATGCGTTGTAATACTGAGCCTGGGCGTTCCAAAGCTCAAAATACTTTCCGGTTTTGTCTTCAAGCAGCTCTTCGTGGGAGCCGTACTGAACTATTTCTCCCTTGTCCAGAACGAGGATCCTGTCACAGAGCCGGCAGGAAGAGAGCCTGTGAGAGATATATATAGCGGTCTTTCCGCCGACTATGGAGTCGAAACGGGAATATATCTCTGCCTCTGCCAATGGGTCGAGAGCGGCTGTGGGCTCGTCCAGAATAACAAAGGGAGCATCCTTGTAAAGCGCCCGGGCCAGAGCAATCTTTTGTGCTTCGCCTCCGGAAATCTCTACGCCGTCGGAGTCAAAATCCTTGTACAGCATGGTATCAAGGCCTTTTTCAAGCTCGTCCAGCCTGTCTCCAAAGCCAACACCCCGAAGGGCGGCTTCGGCTTTGCCGGAATCAAAGCTTTCGCCGGCACCTACGTTTTGTCCCAGAGAAAAGCTCAGAAGCTTATAGTCCTGAAACACTACGCTGAACAGGTCGAGATACTGCCTGTAGTCGTATTTGCGTATGTTGAAGTCGTTCATGATTATCTCGCCGTCAGTTGGGTCGTACAGGCGGCAGAGGAGCTTTATAAGGGTGGTCTTACCCGAGCCGTTCATGCCGACTATGGCAAGCTTTTCCCCCACGCGGAACTTGAAGCTTATGTTTTTCACCGCGGGGTGAGCTGCTTCGGGGTAGGTGAAGCTGACGTTTTTGAACTCGATCTCAAAGTTTCTGTCGCTTCGCTTTTCAACGGACAGAGAGCCCTGGTACATTTCGTTTTTAATATCGAAGAACCGGGCGTAGAGCTCAAGGTACTGGCTGTTGATCTTATATTCTGTGAACAGAATGATAAGATCGATTATGTTGCTTGCAAGTCTTCCGATATAGCCCACGTACTTGATAACACTGCCAAGGGGAAATGCGCCCATAATACAGCAGTAGCAGGCAAGCAGGTAAGTCAGTGCATCAAGCAAAAGCACGGTTGCGGACTTGGGTATCCTTTCGTGGATCAGAGTGGCGGTGGATACCTCTTTGAAGCCCTTGATATTGGACTTTAACATATGATTTGTAATATTTCCCAGAACGTTTCTGAGCTTGTAGATCCTCAGGTCTTTTCCTGCGGAATAGGCGGGAATGCCGCTGTCGTAGCGGTTGGCATCCAGCATTATCTCACCGACGGCTTTCCGTTTTTCGGAGACCTTTTTGGTCGCATTTCGGGAAACAAAAACAGAGAGGATCAGAGCGGAAATGATCCCTGTGCAGAGCAGGATTACCCACAGGTTCAGACCGAATCGCGCGATGAGGATCATCATTTCTGCGAACAGGAACATAGAGTAGGCGATATTCAGAACGTTACCCAGAAGTCTTTCGGTGAGAACAACGAAATATTCCCAGCCGTAGGCATTGATGTAACTGTTTTCTTCTATCTTACGCCTTAAGTCCCGGATCTCGGAGCTTTCTATTTTGTCGTAGTCAAGGGACAGAATCTTTTTGGTGAAGGCGGCAAAATGTCTGTCCGTGAGGTTTGTTGAGGCTTTGTTTTCATAGTGTCTTACTACTGCCGTTATGGCACTGAGTGCAAAATTTCCCAGCAACGCAACACAAACAAGTGCCCATATTTTTCGCTCGCTCTCTGCCGAGACCAGCTCGTTTACGATCTCCGCAGAGATCCAGAGGTTAAAGAAGAATGGCAGGTTGGAAAGCACCTGGCGGAGGAACAGCAGAGGAAAGAATGCCGGAGAGAGTGAGCTGAGAAATTTAAAAACCCGAAGGTTAAGCTTGAAATTATTCATCGATCTCACCCTCCCTGTAATACTTGCTCTGAACGTTGAAAAGCTCGGCGTATCGTCCCTGTTTTTCCATAAGCTCTGCGTGAGTTCCGTGTTCGCATATCTCTCCGTTTTCCAGAAGCACTATACGGTCGCAAAAGCGTGTGGAGGCGAACCTGTGGGAGATATAGACCGAGGTCTTCCCTTGGGTGAGAGCGCTGTACTTGACGTATAGCTCGTTTTCCGCAATGGGGTCCAGGGCCGCGGTCGGCTCGTCGAGGACGAGTATCGAGCTTGTTTTGTAAATTGCCCTTGCAAGCAGAAGCTTTTGTGTCTCGCCGCCGGAAAGGTCTATTGCTCCGGGGTAAATACCTTTTATAAGATAGGTGTCGGCTCCGTTTTCCAAAGAGTCCACCTTTGCCGACAGTCCGGACTTTGCAAGTGCATCTCTTACCCTTTTATCGCGTTCGGGGGTCTTTTCGGGCTCGCAGGAGACGAACTCTGCGATGGTGACGGCAAAAAGATTCGTATCCTGAAACACGGCGGAAATTATGGAATAGTATTCTTCGGTGTTGTAGTCTGCTATGGGTCTGCCGTTTATAAGGATCTCACCCTGTGTGGGCAGATATAGTCCGCATATGAGCTTGACAAGGGTTGTCTTACCGGCGCCGTTCAAGCCCACAAGGGCCAGCTTTTCCCCGGAGCTGATCTTGAGATTCAGATCCTTAAGTGTAAAGTCCCCGGCGCCTTCGTATTTGAACCACACGTTGCGAAGCTCGATCTCCGGAGCGTCGGTTGGAACGGGTGAGCCTTTGCCTCGGTTGGTCTTTTCTTCGTAATCGAAAAAGTCCCTGTAATACCCGATCTTGTCTGCCCGTTTCACAAGCTCCGTTGTGTTGCGGACGATATTGCCAAGATACCCCGCCAGACTTGCGGTAAGCCCGAAATAGAAAACGAAGTCGCCAACGTTCAGATAACCTTTAAGGAGCATGGTGATAAGCACGATATAGGCAGTTCCGTTTTGCAGAAGTGTCATAAACGCACTCAAAACAGAAGCGAGAGTCCCTCTCAGATCACATCTTTCTTCCCACATATGAAGATAGGTGTCGTATTCTTCAATGAGCTTTTCTATCCAGCTCTGCATTCCGTAAAGGCGGATGTCTTTTGCTTTGTCGAACTCCCGGGAAAAACCGTTGAGATAATCCTTCCTTCGGTCTTCGTTTTCCCATTTGTCCTTGTGTTTTTCTCTGTAATTGTGCTCCCATTTGGTCGTGAAATAGGAAACGGCAGAGGTTGCAACGACAACCAGGAGTATCACAGGATTAAGCACGGCAAAGATCGCCGCCATTGAACCGATGCCCAAAAGTCCCGTTCCAAAGGAGAGAAGATCTCCCCAATAGAACTCAGCGGAGCAGTTTCCGTTGCAGGCATCTTTTGAGGCGTGACCGAGGGTTTTCCGGTAGTCCTGTGTTTCCGTCAGCTGATAGAGGACATCGGCGTTTTTTCGGTAGATATCAAACTGGGTTAGCATCGTTGGGGTGTAATTGTATGAATGTCTGCGGCACTGAAGCCATGATGAGGCGGTGTTCAACAGAAAACGCAAAACAAGCAGAACGGTAATTGCGGTCAGAAGCTGAACGAAGGGACGTCCCTGCTCAAGACGGTCTAAGATCAGCTTTGGAAAATAGGAATCCAAAATGTTCAGGCCAACGGTTAACAGAATCGAGGGAAGGATGGACAGTAAAACGAATTTGTCCGTCTTCCAATGGCGCTTTGCCGCCCAAAACAGATTGGAAAGCTTGGAGTGTTTTTTCTTTGTGTTCACAGCGGTGATCCATCTCCTTTCCTTTGCAGGTTTCAGTATAGCATACAAAAAAAGGACGTTTGAATTTTTGATACCAAATGCCTGAAATTTGATATGAAATGCAAAGGTCCTTATTATCGTCTACGGTTTTTGAATGGCTTGGGGCAGGAGGACTTCGGTGGTAAAGGCTCCGTCTTCGCTTGCGCGGACGATATACCCTCCGTTTTTGCGGACAACGTCGTCCGTGCGTATAAGCCCAAAGCCGTGGTCTTTTGACTTGGTGCTCTTAAAACGGTTGCCGATCTTTGTCTTTTTAGACCCGGCGGCAGAGTTTGCAATATGGATGTAGAGATAGTTTCCCTTCATCTCCAGGTAAACGCGGATAAGCCTCTCTTCCTCGGGAAGGGGGAGGGTGGCTTCGATTGCGTTGTCTAAAAGATTCCCGAGAATTATACAGAAATCAAGCTCGGGAGTGGTGAGCCTGACGGGTATTCTGGCTTCGGCTTTTACGTTGATGTTTTTTTGAAGGGCAACAGAGAGCTTGCTGTTCAAAACCGCATCGGCCATTGGGTCTCCCGTTTTCACAACGGTCTCCACGTTAGTAAGGTCGTTGTCAAGCATATCGAGGTACTCAGAGACCTGAGCGTAATCGCCGTTTGCCATGTGCACCTTCATGGTTTGAATGTGATGCCGATAGTCGTGGCGCCAGCCGCGCATCTTGTCGTACATTCCGGAGACCTCGTCGTAATACCTTTTGGTCATCTCGGTCTGATAAGATGCTATTCTTTTTTCTATGAGTTTTCTGAACAGCATTTGTCCCTCCGAATCAAAGCCTTTTGATCAGCTCCGAATAAACGGTATCGTAGTTTCCGCGGGCAATGGGAACGGCGTCTCCCGAGGAAAGCGTTGCTTCCGTTTTTGTGATTTTTGAAACGTGGCTCAGGTTGACGATGAACGATCTGTGGACTCTGAAAAAGTTTTCGCTTAAAAGGGGTTCGATCTGTGAAATGCCCTTTCTCGTGCGGTATACTTCCCTGGCGGTGTGTATAACGGAGTGCATACGGTCGGATTCAATAAACAGAATATCTGAAAGGGGAATGCGAAACACCCCGTCCGGGTTTTCGATCAGGACGGAGCGCTGGCGGTAGGACAGGTTTGAAACTGCCTTGTCCAGCACGGGAGCAAGCTTTTCTTTGGTGATGGGCTTAATAAGATAGTGCAGGGCGGAAACGTCGAACCCGGCGGAAAAATACTGGTAATACCCCGTCGTGAAGACTATCTGGACGGTCGGATTGCTTTTTCTTATCTCTTTTGCAAGGTCAATGCCGCTTATCTTTCCCATTTCGATATCCAAAAGAAGAATATCAAAGCTTTGGTCTTCGGAGTAGTCAAAAAGAAAGCTCTCTGCGTTTGGATAGCCGAAAACCGAGACCCCGACGTTGCGTTCCTTTGCCCACAGTGTGACTTCACGTTTCAGGGCCCGGCTTTGAAGTGCGTCGTCTTCGCATATTGCAATTTTCAGATCCATAGTCAAAGCTCTCCTTTCTTTTACTTCCATAGCACAGGGATTTACCGGAGCTTATTCACTCCGGGATTCTTCCGTATTATCGGGTGGGAAAACCTCGTACCTGGCTTTTGATCTGCGGCTTATGATCAGGTTGATGGCAAAGGGGATAAGGGCAACGCCAAGACCTGCGTAGGTGTAGATCTGGTTATCCAGACGTCTTGCGGCGAAGGTGAACCCGCCGAAAGTAAACAGCGCAAGAGCGAGGAGAACAAAGCACAGCCCCTGTGCTCTGTAGAAGGGGGCTTTGTTTTCTTCGGGCACGTGATCCGAAAGCTTGATGGTGTACAAAAGCCCGCACATAAAACCGATGCCGAGAAGCAGACAGGCAAGTCCTCCGGCAAGAGAGAGGATAACGGGAAAATACATCGGCAATATCTCCTTACGAAGAATAATGAAAAAACCAATTCCATAAGCGGAATTGGTTTTTTAGTGGACGCTAACGGATTCGAACCGCTGACCACTCGCACGTCAAGCGAGTGCTCTACCAGCTGAGCTAAGCGTCCGTATTTGGTTTTGTTTGCGGTGTCATCCGCTCAACACGGCATATTATACTACAGCCCAAAACAAAAGTCAAGCACTTTTTTCGGGAAAAATAAAAAAATTTCGGAGCCCTTTTTGGGGGCTCCGAAGGCTCTGAACTTAGTTGTATGGCTTAGTAGAGGGAGGGGGGAACTGCGCCTTCGCCGGTTGCCCAGGTCTTGTCGGGCTTGGCGGACATGGTCAGCTCAAGGGTGCCGCCGGCAAGAAGCTCGTCTGCGGTGAACCAGGAACGGTCAAGCTCGCATCCGTTGAGTTTGGCGCCGGAGATGTATTTCTTACCCTCGGTAACGCCGGAGGCGATAACGGTGAAGGTGTTGCCGTTGCCAAGCTCCATTGAGATCTTGTCGAACATGGGGCTGCCGATAACGTAGGTGCCGCTGCCAACGCAGAAGGGGTAGAAGCCCATTGCGGTAAAGGCGTACCATGCGGACATTGCGCCGCCGTCCTCGTCTCCGCAGATGCCAAGGGGATGGGCGGAGAAGTAGACTCTGCAGATATCGTGGAGGATCTTCTGGGTCTTCCAGGGCTGGCCGCAGAAGTTATACATATAGGGAATGTGGAAGGCAGGCTCGTTACCCATGCAGAACTGGCCGATAAGACCGGTGGAGTCCGGGAAACGGGAGAGCCAGTGGTAAACGGGAATGTCGGGCTGTTCGGAGAAGATGGCGTCCATTCTCTCGGCAAACTTTTCCTTGCCGCCCAAAAGCTCCATAAGGCCGGCAACGTCGTGGCGAACCTCCATGGTGTAGATCCAGCCGTTGCATTCGGCAAAATAGTCTCTGCCGCCCTGAGCGTAGGCCATCTTGGGATCGTAGGGCTTTATGAACTCGCCGTTCTCGTCCCTGGGGGCCATGAAGCCGATGGAGGAGTCGAAGAGGTTTCTGTAGTTTTGGGACCATTTTCTGAGAGTAGCGGCATCTTCGTCTGCGCCGACCTTGTCTGCCAGCTTTGCGGCACAGTAGTCGTCGTAGGCCTGTTCAAGGGTGACGGCAACTGCCTGACGGCGTTCAAAGGGATGTACCTCGGGAATGGTCTCTTCGGCGTCGGGGTGAATTGCGGGGGCAAAGCCCTTTTCGCGGTAGCACCTGTCGTAAGAGGTCTCGGGGCCGATGTGCCAGGGCAGGAGTGAGCCTTCAAAGTGGGCAAATCTTACGGCCTTCCATGCGCGGTCGGCATCGAAGGGAATGCCGTGGGCAAGGGCGTTGGCAAAGAGGGTGGTGGTGTGGGTGCCCAGCATGCAGGGAACGCCGCCGTGGGGGTAGGGGAAATCGTGGAGCCAGCCGCTCTGGTCGTACTGGCGGATAAAGCTTTCAAGAATGTCGGCGTGGACTTCGGGCTCGATAAGCGCCTGAAGGGGGTGTGCGCCGCGGTGGGTGTCCCAGACGCCGTCGTCACAGTAGAACTTGTGGCCGTCGTCGGTATGGACGCTCTTGTCGAAGCCGGAATAATATTCGCCGTTTTCGGAGATGCAGATCTGACGGTGGAAAACGCGGTAAAGGGCGGTGAAGAAGATCTTTTTGCGGTACTCGTCGCCCTCGACGGTGAAGTGGCCCAAAAGCTTGTCCCAGGCGGCGGCACAGGCCTCTTTGAGCTCTTCAAGGGTCTTACCCTCGACCTCGGTCTCGAGGCTGCGGATGGCGCTGGGGCGGCCTACGAAGGAGGTTGCAAAGGGAAATTCAATATCCTCGCCCTCGAAGGTGATGACAATGCCGTTCCACTTGTGCTCTCCGCGCCATGTGGTGAACGCGCCGGAGGTCTCGGTGTGGGTGAATTCACGGGAAGGAACGCATACGGCGAAGTCCTTTCCGCGAAGATATCCGCCAACGCCGGTGACGTATTTGCCGTCTATGAGAACGGCAGAGCCGGAGCGGATGAGAACACGGTGGGTGCCGGGGCGGTCGAAGGTGAACTTAACGAGACCGCCGTGGGCGGTTGCGGTGTATTCGGCGGTGCATTCGCTGTTTTCAAGCCAGATCTTTCCGCCGTAAGCCTTTACGGTCTCAAGGTCGTGGTCGAAACGGGAAGAGAATTCACCCTTTTCGTTTTCGGGCATAAAGAGAAAGCTTCCTCCGGAAATGCCGATAATGCTGTCAGCAAGGTAATAGTCCTTGGTGCCCTGGGTGAACTTGGGCTGGACCTGGCTCATGCCGTGGGGAAGGGCGCAGATGGGCTGTGTGGCAGTGAGCAGATGTCCGACGGAGCCAACGTAAGGGTCGATATAGTCGCTGAGTCTCATATAATAACCTCCCTGAATCTTGATTAGATATCTCTTTTGTTATTTTACCCTATTGCATTTGCGGAGTCAATAGGGTAAAATATATTTATTCCAAAGAACGGAGATATCACCATGGTCATTTATCCCATCAAGATGACTCCCTGCACCAAGGCCGCTCCCTGGGGCGGAAGCAAGCTTAGCAGAGAGTTTTATAAGAAAACCGAGTTCGAATTCACCGGCGAAAGCTGGGAGGCCTCTGCCCACAGAAACGGCAAGTCCGTTGCCTCCAACGGCGAATACGCCGGATGCGACCTTGCCGAGCTTACCGAAAAGTTCGGAACCGAGCTTCTGGGCAGCCGCGTTAAGGGCTCTGAGTTCCCCGTGCTCTTTAAGCTCATCGACGCCCGTGACAAGCTTTCCGTCCAGGTACACCCCGACGACGAATACGCCCGCCGGGAGGAAAACGACAACGGAAAGACCGAAATGTGGACGGTCATCGGCTGTGAAGAGGGCGCCGGACTCTACCTCGGCTTTAAGGAGCCCATTACCAAAGAGGAATACGCCGTGCGTATCCGCAACAACACCCTTGAAGAGGTTCTTCAGTTCGTTCCTGCCGAGCTTGGAAAGAGCTATTTCCTGCCCGCAGGTCTGGTTCACGCCATTGGCGCCGGTCTCGTCATTGCTGAGATCCAGCAGTCCTCCGACTCCACCTACCGGGTTTACGACTGGGGACGCATGGGTCTTGACGGCAAGCCCCGTCAGCTCCACGTCGGAAAGGCCATCGACGTTTCCAACACCTCCTGGGCAGGCTCTGCTTCCGAGAGCATCAGCGTGACTACCGACGCCTGTGTCAGGGAATGGCTGAATTCCTGCGAGTATTTTGCCGCCATGAAGCTCACCCTTACCGGCACAGTCTGCGAAAACACCGACGGTGAGAGCTTCCATATCGTCTTCGTTTCCGAGGGCGAGGGCAGGGTCGTCTGCGGCGGCGAGGAGGTCGTTGTTTCCAAGGGTGAAACGGTCATCATTCCCGCCTGTGCCGGTGAGTACACTCTTGCAGGCAACATGACCGCCTTCAGATACTGGACCGCCGACAGAGAGCGCGACTACGTTGCACCTCTTGCTGCCCTTGGCTTCAGCTCCGAGGCTATTGCCGCCCTCTGCGGAGAATAAGCACCAATATTTTTCGCCCCGAATTTTCGTTCGGGGCGAATTTAAAGTAATCCGAAAGGAAGTGTCCGGCGAAATATGAAAGTATTTGCAAACCACGCACACCTCTATCATAAAGAGATCAGGCCTAACGGAGATCTGGATTCTCTTAAAAAGCTTATGGATACCGTTGGCCTTGACGGAGCGGTTGCCTATGCACCGTTCAACAAAAACGGGAGCATTCAGGTTCTCACCCCGGAGGAAAACCAGAACCGCTGGCTTGCAGACCAGATTAAGGGGCAGCCGGATATTGTGGGTTTCGGAACTGTTAATTTCGACAGGGAAGATCTCGAGGATCAGGTCAAAGAGATCGCCGACCTTGGGCTTAAGGGCATAAAGCTCCATCCCCAGCACCAGGTCTTTCGCATCAACGGCGAAAAAGCCTACCGTGTCTACGGTGAGGCGGAAAAGAACGGGCTGTTTTTGAGCTTCCACACCGGCGTTCACTACGAGCGCATGCGGGATTCTTCGGTGCTGATGTTCGACGATATCGCCTGGGATTTTCCGAAGCTGAAGTTTTCCATGGAGCATATGGGAGGCTACAGCTTTTTCAGGGAGAGCATTGCGGTTATGAACAACCAGCGCGGAGCAAAACAGAACCCCCGTATTTTCGCCGGATGGACCTCGGTCTACGACCGAGGCCACTGGTATATCTCTCCCGAGGATCTCTGTTGGCTTGTTGAGCTCACCGGGGAAAAAGCCCACATCTTCGGCCTTGACTTTCCCTTTGCAAATGCAGAGCGTATTGCCCACGCCCTCTACGTGGTGCGCTCTCTCCCCATTCCCGAGGCTACAAAGGATCTGATTCTGGGCGGTAATCTGATACGGGAGCTTGGACTGTGAAGACTTATTTGTTTGAAAAGACCGGCTCCACCAACAACGAGCTGAAAAGAATGATCGAAGAGGGAGCTGCCTTTAACGGTGATGCCTGTGTTGCCCTCAGCCAGGAAGGCGGACGGGGGAGGCTTGGGAGAAGCTTTTTCTCCCCCGAGGGCGGAATTTACGTTTCCGTCTACGTTGAGCCGGATATGCCCCCGGAGCAGATCCCCGTTGTCTCCGCAATTGCCGCGGTGCAGGTGTGCCGGGCGCTTGACTCTGTTGGAATAAAGGCCGGAATAAAGTGGATAAACGACCTTTACCTCGGCGGCAAAAAGCTGGGCGGCATACTTTGCGAGGGCATCGTTGATAAAGAAATGCACATCAAGGGCGCTGTGATCGGCGTGGGGCTCAATTGCTTCCCCGAGGGTACCCGGTTTCCTCCGGAGCTCTCCGACATCGCCGTGGGCGTTCCCATGGTAGATGAAAAACGGGAGGAGCTCAGGCAGGCTCTGATCTCAGAGCTTCGGGCAATAGGGGACGGTACGGCGCCGGACTGGTATCTTTACTACCGTGACAGGTCTGTTGTGCTGGATAAACGCATTAAGGTCATTCCCAACGGACGGGAGCCCTATTTTGCCACCGTCCGCGATATTGAAGTGAGCGGCACACTTACCGTTGAAACCGACTCCGGAGAGTACGTCACTCTTGGCAGCGGTGAGATCAGCATACGTCCGGAAGACGGAACCTTTTAATTGGCCCGGGAATACAACAAAAAAAAGCCTTACCCTTTGGCGCGATACTCCGCTCGGAGTATCGCGCCGGTTCTATTCGCCTGCGGCGAGTTATATTGCTTCGCAGTGTTATTCGGCTTACGCCGAGTGATATTTGCTTTGCAAGTTTGGTAGGCGAATAGAATATCACTAACTCACCGCAAAAAGCGGTAGTGCAAAATAAAAGAGCCGATACGGAATAAATCCATATCGGCTCTTTTGCTGTCCTTCAGCACCCTTGGATAAGGGGTGAGGTTATTTGTATGTCTGATTTACCTAAGACGGAATCCTTTACAGCTTAGCTGTTGAAGAACTCGTCAAGAGCGGCCTGGATCTGAGAAGCGTAGGTCTCAATGGCCTGAGCGGGGCTCATCTGGTAGTAGGAAACGCCGGAGATGATACCGGCATCGATGGGATCATAGATGTCGTCGGTGATCTCCATCATAACGAGGCAGAAGTTGGGAATGATGTAGTTGACCATCATTTCCTTGTCTTCTTCGGTGTTGCAGCGGCCGTCGTCAAGGATCTCGAGGTAGGACTCGGTGTCGTTGACAACGAGGGCCCAGTTGTTGAGAATGTCGACAGTGCGGGCGAGTTCCTTGTTGGTCTTCTGGATGAAGAGGAGGTCAAGGTCGTCGTGGGCGCTGACGTACTCAGTGGCGGAGGGGCCGAGGGGCATGGGAACGATGCCGTAGGCGTGGTTGGACTGACGGATGGTCTGGTCGGGGGAACCGATGTGGCCCATGTTGGACCAGTTGAAGGCGATGAAGCCGTCGGCAAAGGCCTGGCGGCAGGTGCCGGAGCCTTCGTCAAGACGGGTGGCGGAGCCGTAGTTCATGTCGTACAGGAACTGGAGAGCTTCGCGGCCGGCGTCGGAGTCAACGCCAACGACCCACTTGCCGGTATCGTCAGTCTGGATGTAGTTAACGCCGTTGGAAACTGCTTCGCAGCCCCATGCGGTAGCGCCGGTGCCAAAGTAGTCGAATGCGCCGTCGCCGTTAGTGTCCTTGGTGACCTTGGTGGCAACGTCCATGTAGACTTCCCAGGTCCATGCCTTGTCGCGGACGAGCTGATAGAGGTCTTCAACGCCGGCGGACTTGACAAGGTCGTGGTTGAAGTTCACGAAGTAACCGGTGCGGCAGTCAACGTGCTTGGAAGCAACGTCAAGGCCCCAGTAATGATCGAAAACAAAGACCTCGGTGACAGTGGGCTGATACCAACGGGTGGCGTCAGAGTAGTCAAGGCCAAGGGAGGTGAGCTCTTCACCGTCGACAGCGTAGATGAAGTCAGCGCGGGCGGCGGGGATGAAGTTCTCCTGGTGGGCGTAGATGGCGTCAGTCAGCATGGTGTCGGACATGGCGGCAGTGGTGATGGTCTCGATAAGGCTTTCGGTCTCAATGGGCTCGTGGACGATGGAGATGTCCATCTGCTCTTCAAGAGCAGCAAGCTTGTCGGCCAGCTCTTCATCCTCGGCGGAAAGGTAGGAACCGTTCTCGTCGGTGGAGGGGAAGAACTTGTTGCTGTTGAGAGTGAACGTGTAGCCGTCGTAACCGGCGGGAGCTGCGGTGGTAGCTTCGGTGGTGGCTTCGGTGGTAGCCTCGGTAGTGGCTTCGGTGGTGGCCTCGGTGGTTGCTTCAGTGGTGGCCTCGGTGGTCTGTTCGGGCTCGGTGTTGCCGCAGGCGGCAAACAGGCCGACAGAGAGAAGCACTACGAGAAGCATCGCGAGAAGTCTGGTGTACTTTTTCATCAGAAGATAGCCTCCTTCATAATTTACGGCGTAAGCCGCATTCACATTGTAATCTTAGCAAATAAAACGGTTGGAGTCAATACAGATTTGAACTGAAAATGAAATCATGGACATAACGTGCTATCACTTCATATAAGGTTGAGGAAGAACTGGTGATTGTGCACAAAATATGGCGCCCGGTATAGCCGTGTATATCTTCTGATCAATAACCGGGCATGTGTATGCATACATATTTCGATAATTTCTGACATCAGACTGTATTTTTCGCCTGTTATGCTGTATAGAAACTGTGGAAAACAATGTGGAAGATGTTATAATCCCTTTGGGGAAATGGGTTTTTGACGGTGTAAAGCTAAAACGCGTGCGGTATGCAGAGGTGAATACGAATGCAGTTTATCTTACGGCATTGAGTGAATAATATTCATCTCTTTTATGAATAATATTCAGAAAAAATTTTTGAATAGGGTATTGCAAAATCAGCCGAAAAGAAATATAATAGAAGCAATAAAACCTTCTGATAAAGAAAGGATCGTTTTACAATGGAAAAATTCAGAACAGCAGTTATCGGCTGTGGCGGCATCGCCAACGGCAAGCATCTTCCCTCTATCAGCACCCTGAAGAATGTTGAACTTGTTGCTTTCTGCGACCTCATCGTCGAGCGTGCCGAAAAGGCTGCCAAGGAGTACGGTGTTGAAGGCGCCAAGGTCTACACCGACTATAAGGAGCTTCTGGCTGAAGTCAAGCCCGACGTAGTCCACGTTTGCACCCCCAACCGCGCTCACTGCCAGATCACCTGTGACGCTCTCGAGGCCGGTTGCCACGTTCTCTGCGAAAAGCCCATGGCCATCTGCGGCGCCGACGCCAAGAAAATGCTCGACACCGCCAAGAAGACCGGCAAGAAGCTTTCCATCGGCTACCAGAGCCGTTACCGCGCTGACTCCCAGTACCTCAAGGCCGAGTGCGAAAAGGGCGCTCTTGGCGAGATCTACTACGCCAAGGCTCACGCCGTTCGCCGCAGAGCCGTTCCCACCTGGGGCGTCTTCCTTAACGAATACGAGCAGGGCGGCGGTCCCCTTATCGACATCGGCACTCATGCTCTTGACCTCACCCTTTGGATGATGGACAACTACCGTCCCAAGTACTGCGTCGGCACCAAGTACCGCAAGCTCGCCGATCAGAAGGGCAACACCGGCAACATCTGGGGCGATTGGGACCCCGAAAAGTTCACCGTCGAAGACAGCTGCTTTGGCTTCATCGTTATGGAGAACGGCGCTACCATCAACCTGGAGGCTTCCTGGGCTCTCAACACCCTCGACGTCATCGAAGCCAGCACCTCTCTCTCCGGCACCAAGGCCGGTGCTGATATGCGCGCCGGTCTCCGCATCAACGGCGTTGAAAACGGCAGACAGTACGTTCTGAAGCCCGACTTCTCCGCCGGCGGCGTTGCCTTCGTCGAAGGTGATGCAGGCCAGAAGTGCGAAGTTATCGAAGCCTGGCAGTTCTACAATGCCATCGCCACCGATACCGATCCCTGCGTCCTCCCCGAGCAGGCTTATATCGTCTCCCTCATTCTCGAGGGCATCTACAAGTCCGCTGAGACCGGCAAGCCCTACTACTTTGAGCTTGACTAAGTCCGAACGGTAAAACAAACACCCGACCTAAAAACGCCGCAGAGAGATTCTCTGCGGCAGTTTTTTTTACAGGGTATATACCGTTATTTCTCCGCTGCAGCGGACAAGGCTCGCTGTTTTGCCTTGGGGAATCTGCGCAAGAAGCAGGTTCACCGCGCCATTGGCGGCGAGGATCTGAAGGTTAAGCCCGTCTGCAAAGACCGTGAGCTTTTCAAGGGGGAGGGGAGAAAGGTATTTCTTGTCCCCGAGGGAGATCCCGCTTCCTTTGACCGAAAAATATTCTCCTCGGATAATAAGCTCAAGGCCGTTGGAGGCATCTGCTTCAAGAAGGAAGGTATCCGCCTCTGTAAGCTCTTCGCCCTTCCCGGGAAGGAGAGTTGTTTTATTTGCAAATGCAGAATATATTTCCGGAACGATGTCCGCGCAGAGCTTCAGCTCTCCGTTAATCTCCTTAAGGCTGATATCACAGGGGGCGCCCATTGTACAACGTCTTGCGCCCTTTTCGGGAATGCCGTTCCATCTGTTCCACCAGGTCTTTACCCTTCTGCCTCCCGGCGCGTCGGACCAGGTCTGGGCAGCGTAACCCTGGGTTCCGGCGAGGCTCATTCTGTCCGGCTCATTGGAAGTGCTAATAAATTTTCCGTTTTCGATATTGCAAATGGCATAAGAGTCACTGGCTCCGGAATAGATCCAGTGGGTGTCTCCCTGGTATTCCAAAGGATAAAGGTCGGGGCATTCCGAATCGTCGCCCAGCTTAAATCTGTCAGTCAGATTCCAGTGGATAAGGTCAGTTGATGTAAAGAGCAAGTATTTGTGTTCCGGCTCGTCTTCGTAGAGTCCGAGAAGATATCCGCCCTTTCCGTCTCGGACGACTTTGGGGTCTCTGGTGCTGGGAGATACGGGTCCGATAACGGGATTGTTTTCGTATTTGGTAAATGTATTTCCTCCGTCTGTACTGTAAGCAAGGCACTGAGTGAAGTATTTGCCCCGGCTTGCGGGATTTGTGTTTCCGGCGGCTGTGTATAAAAGCAGAACGGCGGGGGAGGTGCCGTTTCCGAGACCGCTGGCATTTTCAAAGTCAACAATGGCAGAGCCGGAAAACATTGTTCCCATATCGTCCGGGAACAGAGTCAACCCACGGTCTTCCCAGTGGACAAGGTCCGAAGATACTGCATGAGCCCAGTGCATATTTCCCCAGACGGCACCTGCTGGGTTGTGCTGGTAAAACATATGCCAGATACCGTCCAGATAAAACAGACCGTTGGGGTCGTTGTTCCAACCCATGGGCGGTGTGAAGGTGAGACGGGGCATTGGATAGGGGTCTGAGATTATCCGGTCTGCTTTGTCTTCTGTGAGCACGGGAGTGATCGGGACGCCGTCCAGAAGGAATTCTGCGACGTTTTCGGGTACGGGGTATGAGAAAATGGCTTCCGGAGAAACATCGTTCCATCGGACGTCCAGAGTGGCGATGGGTTCACCGGAGGAAGACAGCATGGAAAGCAAAACTGTTTTCGCTTCGATGCTGTACGGTATGCTTATAAACATTTTGTTTTGCTCCTTTACTTATATATACACAAAAGAGCAATGGCCGTTGTTTGCCGTTGCTCTTTTGTTCTTGGGGGTAAAATTATTTTTCCGGAGCACCGGCCATTTTGGTGGTCTGGCGCTGTGCCATAACGAGCTTGTAGTAGATCCCCTCTTTGGCGAGAAGCTCGTCGTGGGTGCCCATTTCTGCGACCTTGCCCTTGTCGATGCACACAAGCTTGGTGGCATGGCGCAGGGTGGAAAGTCTGTGGGCGATGGCGAAGGTGGTGCGGCCCTTGACGAGACGCTCCAGAGCCTCCTGAATAAGATGCTCGGTCTCGGTGTCGAGGGCGGCGGTGGCTTCGTCGAGAATGAGTATGGCGGGATTTCTGAGGACGGCGCGGGCGATTGCAACACGCTGTCTCTCGCCGCCGGAAAGGGTAAAGCCGTTTTCGCCCAGCTTCGTGTTGTAGCCGTCGGGGAGCTTGATTATAAACTCGTGGGCGTTGGCGATCTTGGTGGCGGCAAATACCTCCTCGGGGGTGGCGCCGGGCTTGGCGTAGGCGATATTGTCGTAAACCGTACCGGCAAAGAGGAAGGTCTCCTGGAAAACGATGCCGATGTTCTCGCGGAGTGTCTGCTGGGAAATATTGCGGACGTCGTGACCGTCGATGGTAACACGGCCGCCGGTGACGTCGTAGAAGCGCATTATGAGGTTGATAAGCGTGGATTTGCCCACACCGGTGGGGCCGACGATGCCAACCATTTCCCCGGGCTTGATCTCGAAATCAATACCCTTGAGAACAGGCTCGAAGACGTTGTAGCCAAAGTAGACGTTTTCGAACTTAATATGACCGACAATGTCGATATCCTCAACGGTCTCGCTGTCTTCAACGTCCTGGATCTCGTCGAGAACCTCAAAGAGCTTGGCAGAGGAGGTGAAGAAGGTGGTGAGCTGCTGGGGCAGGAGGGTGAGGGTGTTGAGGGGTGAGTAGATGTAGCCCAGGAAGGAGATGAACTGTATGAGCTCGCCAAGGCTCATTCTTTCGCCGATAACGGCCTGGCCGCCGAAATAGAGGATAATGAATTCGCTGGTACCCATGATAAAGCCGAAAATGGGGATGAGGATGGCCCAGAGTCTTTCGTTCTGAACGGTGACCTCTGCCTGTTTTTTAGAGACGTTGGTATACTTTTCGATCTCAAGCTTTTCGGTGCCGAAGCTTTTGACGACGCGTATACCCCGGATGATGTCGTAGAGAATGGAGTTGCATCTTGAGCTCCAGCGCCAGAGGCTGGCGTTGCGAAGCTTAATTATGCGGCGGAGCTGGGTTATGACCAGTATGACCAGGGGCACGGGAGCATATGCCCAGAGGGCAAGCCGCCAGTTGACCACAAACATGATCACCGTGACGACCGCAAGGGTGGTGAGCTGAAGAAGGGCGGTCTGGCAGGTGCCGGTGATAAAGGCCTGGATGTTGGCTGTGTCTGCGGTGATACGGTTCATAAGGTCGCCGGGGGTGCGCTTTGAGATAGAGCTTACGCTCATGGCCTGGATCTTGGAATAGCTCATGGTGCGCAGGTCGTTTGAGAAGTTATTGCCTATCTTCGAGCTCCGGCGGTTGGAATAGATGGAGACGAGAGTGCTGGATATGTAGCACACGAAAATAATGCCAACGATCACAAGTGCGCGCCAGAGGGGACCCTCCTGGGGAGCAAGATGGTCGTCAACAAGGCGCTGGTTCATCATAGGGATGGTGATGTTCAGAAGGCTCGCCAGAACGTAGCCCCCGAAAACTATGGCCATAGAGCCGTAATAGGGCTTCATCTGCTTTAGGATCCTGCCGATAACCGAGCCCTTGGGGGCGCAGAAGGGGCATACAGACGTGCCTCGGATAAGCTGACGGCCGCACTTGGGACAGACTGTCTCCTTGTCGGCGGTGGATTCCGTCCAGTGGCCGTATTCGTTGTAGATCTTGATCGCGCGGGCAAGCTCGGCAAAGCGGTCGGAGTGACGGCGTGAGAAATATGCAATGAGCACGGGTTGGCCCTCGATCTCGGCGTAGAACTCAGCAGCGCCGATGGCAAGGTGGACGATGGGATCGTGGATACCGGCGGTGGGGTATTCGCGGGTAAGCTCTCCGTTGACGTAGGTGCGTATCTTTTCCGCGTCAACGGCGCACCAGCCCTCGGCGGAGTTGCCGTTGTAGTCCATGTCGAAGGGGATTATATAAACTGCGTTGGAAAGCTCTTCTTTCAGAGCCTCCGGCGGATCGTATCTAAGAAGCATTCTTCCTGTACCTCCGTTTGATTTAGTGGTAAATTGCTCTGGGGGATATCAGAGCAGATAGGGCTCAATATGTCTGAAGTCCTTGGAGCTCATGCGGGAAACGTCGGGGATCTCGTAGCGGTTGCCGTCTACGTCAACGATGATAATGCGCTTGCCGTCGTCAATGCGGCGGATATTGTGGGTGGCGTCCCGAAGGGCAAAGCTCTTGGGGCCGACTTCGGTGGTGATGTCGAAATAGAGGTAGCCCAGCTTTTCCTTGATGTTGTTCAGCCGGATGATCTTGGGGGTGTGGTATCTCTTTTTCAGATGCCAGCTCATAAGCAGAGCCTGTTCCTCGGAGAACTCGTAGAGAGAGCGGATGAGGAAGAGCTCCTTTGAGTCCATATCCTGTACGGAGATATAGTCGTCCGGAAGCTTAAAGGGCATTGCCCTGTGGAGCTTGATGTTGTGGTAGACCTCGCCCTTGTATTCAAGGCTGAGAAAATCCTTGTTTTCAACGAAGAAACGGGCGCAGGTGGGGTCGAGATAGTTAACTGCGGCAAGTTCGCTTAAAGAAATTCTTTTTTCCATTTTGTTTTCTCCTTTCGTCTCCGGGCTGCGGTCAGCCTGCGATCATTTTCAAAGCTTCCATCTGGAGATCGTAAAGCTTTTTATAGGTGCCGTCTTCAATGGCGATCAATTCGCTGTGGGTGCCGAATTCAACTACCCGGCCGTTGTCGATAACGGCAAGAACGTCTGCATCGCGGAGGGTGGAAAGACGGTGGGCGATGGCGATGGTGGTACGTCCCTGCTGGAGGGCTGTGAGTGCTTCCTGAATGCGGCGTTCGGTCTCGGTGTCCATGGCGGCGGTGGCCTCGTCCAGAACGAGAATGCTGGGGTTCTGGATTATAGCGCGGGCAATGGAGATACGCTGTCTTTCGCCGCCGGAAAGACCCTGTCCGCCGGCGCCGACACGGGTCTCGTAGCCGTCGGGGAGGCGGATTATAAAGTCGTGGGCACAGGCCGCCCGGGCGGCGCGGATGACCTCGTCAAGGGATGCGTCGGGACGGGCGTAGCGGATATTGTCTGCAATGGTGCCTATGAACAGGTAAATATCCTGGCTGACGATGCCGATATTCCGTCTTAGGTCCTCGGTGGCTATCTGCTTTATATCAACGCCGTCAAGTGTGATGGTGCCTTCGTTGGGGTCGTAAAGTCTGGCAAGAAGGTTGATGAGGGTGGATTTTCCGGCGCCGGTCTTGCCGACGATGCCCAGCATCTGGCCGCTCTTGACTTCGATGGAAAGGTTGCGGACGATGGGGTGGCCGGGATCGTATTCGAAAAGAACGCCCTCTGCCTTGAAGTCGCCCTTGAGAACCTCCTTGCGGACGGGATTTTCCGCTTCGGGAAGGTCGGACTTGGCGTCGATTATCTCAAACATACGCTGGGCGCTGTCGATACAGCTGGACCACCAGTTTGAAACGTTTGCAAAGAAGCCAAGGGGCTCGAAGAGCATATTGAGGTATGCCGAAAGTGTGAGCAGAGTGCCGACTGAAAGCTCCTTGCGGATGACCAGCACAGTGCCGAAGCCCAGCAGAATGCAGTGAGCAACGCGCATGATAAGGCCCACAAGGGGATAAACGGTGTTCTGGGTCACGGCGAGCTGGGTATGGGCGAGCTGGACCCGGTGGCTGTAGGAGGCAAAGCGTTCGCTTTCGGAATCCTCCTGGGTGAAGGCCTTGATCACTCTCTGTCCGTAGAGTGCGTCAGAGAGAAGGCTGTTCATTCTTGCGGTGTAGACCCAGTTTGCGCGGTAGAGCTTGCGCATGAACTTCATTATGAGAACGTAGCTCATGAGAATGAGGGGCACGCTGATGAAGACCACCAGAGAGAGCTTCCAGCTCATTACAAACATGACCACGAGCACGCCCACGAAGGTGGAAACGGAGGTGATTATGTAGGGCACGCCTCCGAAGAAGAAGTTGTAGACGTTATTTGCGTCCGCATTGACGCGGGTCATAAGGTTGCCGGTCTGCTTTGAGGTGTAAAAGCCGACGCTGAGCCTCTGCATTGCGGAAAAGATGAGCATTTTCATGTCGAAAATGACCTTTGGCACCGTGGCGGAGACGTAGAGGGAGCGTAACATATTCAGAACAACGGAGAGAAGTCTGACGCCCAGCAGACCCAGAACCACAAGTCCTATCTGACGGAAAATGTCGATACCCAGGAAGATGGTGTCCACCTGGCCGGAGGCGTGTAGGGTGCTGTCTGCAAGGACCTTATCGTAGATGAGCGCGGTGGAGAAATAGGGGGCGAGAATGCTGAAGCCCGTTTGCATAAGCAGGAACAGCATTATTACGATAATATTGAAGGTGTATTTTTTAAACAGCGAAAGAAGCCTGAAGGCCAGAACGGATTTGCTGGTGCACTTGGGGCAGAGCTTTCTTGAGGGGTTGGGATAACGGGTGCCGCATTTGGGGCAGAAAAGCTCCTGCTCTTCGCCGATGGGGCCGTCGTCCTTATCATCTTCGGTGCCGAAGTTTCGGTTAAAGTTACGGGCGAAGATCTCAAAGGCCGAGGTCTTGCCAATGGAAAAATCGGCGATCTCGGTGAAGCTGCCGTCCTTTTCGGAAACGAGTCGGCCAACGGATATCATCTGGTCCACGGTGAGCTTGCCAAGGTCTGCTGCGTTTATCTCGGAAAAATCTTCAACCTCAAAGGTCGCGTCAAGGCAGTTACGCTTGGGATCGTGGGTGACGGTCTCGGTGCCGGTGAGGATATAGAGTTTTTCGTTGTCATAGGCAAGGACCATGTCGGTGTAGCTTTGGTCCAGCTTAAGATCGCCCATAACGTGACGGATTATGTTTGCGGGGTCGATTCCGCGCTCGGCAAAGCGCGCGGCGATATGGTCCGGAATTTTTCGGACGCCTTCTTTTCTTTTCATAAAAGCTCTCTCCTTTCGGAAAAAAAGAAACCGACAGAAACAGTCAAAATAAGTTTTTGACCGCAATGTCGGTTATTGTCAAAGCAAAAAGCATGGAACCCTCCGGTTGGCATCGGAAAATTGTGCTCGTTTGATATATGAATTTTACTGGATTACGCCTTAAATGTCAAGCAATTTAAGGGAGTTTTATTCACAAAAACCCGGGCGATTATTCCCGGGTTTTTGTGACATCACACATTGAAAATCTCCTCTCAAACGGTGAGAGTTCCAAGCTCGTTTTTCACAAGAACGAAGATCTTTTCGGTTTCAAGGCTCTCTGCGTTTATATAAATAAGGAAGGTATCTCCCTCTTCTCCGGCGCAGATAAACTCATGGCAGAGCAGTTCTGAATTTCCCCTTGAGGGGATAATGCACAGCCCCTTGTATTCTTTTTCCTCACAGCTTACCGCCGCGGCGGCTTCTTCGGCAGATACCTTTGGTGAAAGCTCGCGGCCGTCCCGGTTGTTCCACAGATAACCGTAGGCGTTCATATAGGATACCGCGCCGTTGTCGAGGCGTATGCCCAGCTGGATAAGATCCGGGTAGATCACCGCGCCGTTTACAAAGGCGTGGTAGTTGACGTAGCATATCCCGTTTGCGGTGTACCAGTATGAGGGCACCATTCCGCTGTATCCCGCAGTCTCAAGAAACGCCGCTCCAAGCTCGGTTGCTCTTTCGCCGGAGAGGGTGGTGTCTGCCACTTCGGTATTCTGAGAAAAGGTTATTACGTTGCCGCCGCGGGTCGTCAGGGAAACGAAGCTTGTCTCGGCATAGTCGGTATACGTGAAGGTAGTGATGTCGCTGTCGGTTCGGCAGAGGTATTTAACGTCCGTCTCATTCAGTCCCAGAAAATCTGCGGCGATGCGTATTCCGTCCACCACCGAGATATCCGCGTCTGATTTTTCAAGAAATGCCGCGGTCTGTTCGGTTATGTGGGAGGAGTAGGGGCCGTCGTACAGCAGGACGGGGGACTCGGGCATATTTTCTTCCGCAAATGCCATTCCGGAGGAAAAACACTCTTCTATTTCCTCTTTACCGGCTTCTATCGTTTCAAAGAAGCGTTCCCCTCCCGAGCGAAGGAAAAGCCCGTTGAGTTCGTTTGAGAGGTTTTTCGAGGATTGGTGCAAAAGCGCCAGGCCGTTTACTTCCTCCTGGGTTAGCTCTGCGCCGGATACGGCTTTTTCAGCCATGGCGGTGCAGTAGTCTGCTGTGAGAGACAGAAACCCGGAAGCGCGCCCAAGTCCTTCGTTTTGAGTCGGCAGAGCGGCCAGGGCAGTCTTTGCGGATTCTGAATGGCGGCAGATCTCGTTTGATATCCTGAGGAGCTGAGCCGGGCTTTGTGTTGCGGGATAGACCCTGGCAAGCTCGCTGTCTATGGATGCCATCGCCTCGCAAAGCTGAGAAAAGGCTCTTCTGTTTGCAAGGTCACAGCTCTGTCTGTAGCTTTCAAGTTTCGATCTGTTGATAAGCGCAAATGCCGTGGTGCAGGCCAGGGCGGCAAGGGTGAAAATGACTATCCGCCATAGGACGTTTTTTCTGATGTACATAATATTCCTCCCGGATGGTAATTACCTGTACCTTCAGCATAACCCTTTTTTTAGCCGGCTATACAAAAAAGCGCATCACATCTTTTTCGAAAAAGACGTGATGCGTTTGTGTTTTGATCCGGGCTTAGATCGGGCGCTTCTTTTCGTATAACCTGACACAGAGCCAAAGCGCGGCCGCAACCAGAAGTCCCGGCAGAACGTCCAGAACGGAGTGCTGTTTTATCAGCACGGTTGAGGCGCAGACTATGGCAACAAAGCAAAGGGAGAGGATCTTCGTCCACCTGCGCCGGGCAAAAAATTCGCTCCGGCAGAGGGCGAAGTGGGTTGAAAGCGCTCCCTGACAGTGCATACTGGGAAACACGTTAAAGGGCTGGTCTGCGGAGTAGATAAAACGGGTAA
>SVLY01000033.1 GCA_015067715.1 Oscillospiraceae bacterium
AAGATAGGATAGTGCTAAAAATAAAAGCACGTACCCAAGGCTCCCTCTCCGAGGGAGCTGGATCGGCCAAAGGCCGAGACTGAGGGAGTGAATGCACCGGCGTATCATCCCGTTTGCCTCTCCCGGCAACATTGTACAGACGGCGACGTTTGCGGACGCCCCGGGAGGGGCGTCCCTACGTTTTATTTATTCATTCGTCCCCCGTGCCCCCTCCGCCCCGTTGGGGCACCTCCCCCGAGAGGGGGAGGTTTGTATGGGCGATTTAAAAATCGCCCATACCTCTTCTCTTCACTTTTCTCTGTTCACTATTCACTCTTCTCTTAATCCCAACGTGAGGGACACGGGACCGTCCCCTGCTTTGGTCATACCATCCCGGACAAATCCCTATCAACGAAAAAAGGACAGAGAGCACGTTCTCTCTGTCCTTTTTGTTTTCATAGGCTTTCCAGCACCTCGGCGGCGTTGGAGTCGGGTTTTACTTTGGGCATTACCTTTAAAACGGTACCGTTCTCGTCAATGACGAAGGTCGTCCTCACCACGCCCATGGAGGTCTTGCCGTAGAGCTTCTTTTCCTGCCATACGCCCCAGGCCTTGATGACGGATAGCTCCGGGTCGGAGAGAAGGGGGAAGGGCAGGGAATATTTTTGGGCAAATTTAGCGTGGGAGGCGACGCTGTCACGGCTGAGGCCAACAACCTCGGCGCCCTTGGCTTTGAAATCTTCGTAAAGTGCGGCGTAGCCCTGAGCCTGACGGGTACAGCCGGGGGTGTTGTCCTTGGGGTAAAAATAGAGCACCAGCTTTTTTCCACGGAAGCTCTCAAGAGTGCGGATATTTCCCTCTCCGTCGGAAAGGGCAAAGTCGGGGGCTTTTGTTCCGGGTTCGATCACATGGGTCATCTCCTTATATTTCTTTATATTTCTTTGAAAAGACCGGGCAGTCTGAAAAGCGCCGGTATCACGCCGGAGAGGATCATCAAAAATCCCGCCGGGGTGGACTGGTTGTCGTTCAGTACCTTAAGCAGACCCCTCGCCATGCGTGGAGAAAACACTCCGGCGCTCATGGCGACGAAATTGCGTATGGGAAGCTGGGTGGCCATTGCCGTCAACATGGCGCGGTCGCTCTCCCCGGAGGCAAGTCTGGCCATAAGCCATTTTGCCGCGCGGCTTATCCTGCCGCCCCATTTGGTGTGGGCGGCGTCGTTGAGACAGCAGTATTCGTCAAGGGGAAGGGAGCGATCCCGGCAGTTGGGGGGAATGGGGCGGCCGAGTATGGCCTCGAAGTTGCCGGGTCTTCCGCTGTAATACTCCGGAGCGGTCTTGCGGTGGTCGGGCATGGGCACGGCAAGAGCCGAAACGTAGACCCTGTCTCTCAGGCGGATATCCGCCGAGGATGCGCCCACCAGGATCTCAAACTCGCCGCGTTCCACCGTCCAGGTGTTTGTGAGAGTGTTGAAAAAGGCGAAAGCCCGCCTTTCGAGCTCCAGGGTGATGCGCTTTTCCTCTCCGGGGAGCAAAAAGACCTTTTCAAAGGCGGCAAGCTCTCTTTCCGGGCGGAAGACCGTGCTTTCCGGGTCCGAGACGTAAAGCTGAACTGTCTCTGCGCCCGGTCGGTCTCCGGTATTTTTAAGGGTAAAGCTCACCTTAAGCCCGTCGTGTTCGGTGATGCTCTCTGATGAAAGGGCAAGGTCGGAGTATTCAAAGCTTGTGTAGGAAAGTCCGAAGCCAAAGGGATAGGCAACGGGGACTTTTGCCGTGGAATAATAGCGGTAGCCAACGAAAACGGATTCACGGTGCAGGCTCACCGCAGGTCCGCCGGGATAGTCTGAAAAGGTCGGCGTGTGGGCAAGGGATATGGGCCAGGTCTGGGCAAGCTTGCCCGAGGGGTTAACCCTGCCTGTAAGAAGGTCTGCCAAAGCAGAGCCTCCACCCTGACCGCCGAGTCCGGCAAGGAGTATGGCGTCGGGTTTATCTGCCCATGGCAGCTCCACCGGCGCGCCTCCGGAGAGTATCACTGCGGTGGCCTTTGCCTTTTTGCACACCTCGGTGACCAGCCGGTCGTGGCTTTCCGGAAGCTTCATATCCCCTCTGTCGTAGCCCTCGGCCTCGTATTCCGGGGTGAGCCCCACAAAAACGAGGGCAATATCCGCATCTTTTGCGGTCTCTGCGGCAATTGCAGGGTCGGTGCCGGGGTCAAAGACGGTCTCAAAGCCCAGAGCCTCAAGGGCGGCAAGGGCGTTGTCCAGACGGGTGGGGTTCACAAGGCTTGAGCCTGCTCCCTGATAACGGGGGGTGCGTGCCATTTCGCCGATGACGGCAAGCTTTTGCCCGGGTCTGACCGGCAGAGCGCCGGAGTTTTTCAAAAGCACTGCGGACTGAGCCGCGGCGCGCCGGGCAAGGTCGTGGTGGGCTTCGGGAGAAAAGCTGTGTTCTTTTTTCAGGGCAGGTGCGGCGCGGGAGATCAGGTCGATTATTCTGTCAACGCTTTCGTCCAGAACGGACTCCTCCAGCTCTCCGGAGGCCAGAGCGGAGAGTATCTTTTCAACGTTGTGCTTTCCGGAGGAGGGCATCTCAAGGTCGGTGCCGCTTTTCAAGCCCTTTATCCTGTCCGCCGAGGCGCCCCAGTCGGTGAGTATGAGCCCCTCAAAGCCCCATTCTCCCCGGAGTATATCCCGCTGGAGGTGGGCGTTTTCCGAGGCGTAGGTGCCGTTCACCCGGTTGTAGGCGTTCATAACAGTTTGGGGCTTGCCCTCCCGAACGCAGATCTCAAAGGCGGTGAGGTAGATCTCTCTCAGAGCTCTCTCGTCCACCACCTCGTCTATAACCATTCGGAAAGCCTCCTGGGAATTGCAGGCAAAGTGCTTCACAGATGTCCCAACGCCCTTTGACTCAACGCCCCGCACAAGGGCGGCGGCAAGCTTTCCGGTGAGAAGGGGATCCTCGCTGAAATATTCAAAGCTTCTTCCGCAAAGGGGAGAGCGCTTTATGTTGACGCCCGGCCCCAGCAATACGGAGACCTTCTGGGCAAGGCATTCCTGCCCCAGCGCCCGGCCGATCTCACAGAGAAGCTCAACGTCCCATGAGCAGGCCGTTGTGGCGGCGGTGGGAAAACAGGTCGCCGGAACGCTCCGCCCAAGGTCAATGCCGCTGCCCGAGCGCTTTGCGGAGTCCTTTTTACGCAGACCGTGGGGGCCGTCCGCAACGCGAATGCCGGGAAGGTCCGTGCCGGGCACGGCCTTCAGCATCCAAAAGCCATCTCCGGTGACAAGCTCCGCCTTTTGCCGGGGAGTGAGGGCGGCTACGGTAGTGGGGTACTTCATATGAGCTTTCCCCTGCAGTGGTCGATCTCGTGCTGGATTATCTGGGCGGGAAAGCCGGAAAAGCTCCCGGTCTTTTCTGCAAGGGCGAGTGTTTGGTATTTTACGGTGATCTTTTCAAAACGGCGGGTCTTTCTTGTGCCGGAGAGAGAAAGACAGCCCTCTTCGGTCTCGTATTCTCCGGAGGCATCGGTTATCTCCGGGTTGAGCATGGTCATATATTTTCCGCCGTTGTCAAAAACTATAATGCAGACCTTTTGGCCTATCATGTTTGCCGCCATGCCAACGCAGTTTTTTCTGTTTGCCTTAAGGGTGTCCAAAAGATCCTTTGCAACGGGAATATCGTCTTTTGTCGCCGGGCGGGAAACTCCGGCAAGGGCCATTTCGCCGTGAACGACGGGTCTTACCATGGTATTTGTCCTCCGTGAGAGAAAACTGTATTTGCCAAGGCCTATTATACCATCTTTTTCTGCAAAGATAAACCCCTTTGACTTGAGAGGAAAGCTGTGGTATCATATAACCTGTAATGATTTGTAAGGGAGAGAGATAATTGCGCATTACCGTTCTTGCGGAAAATACGTCCTGCCGGGCAGATATTGGCCCGGAGCACGGGCTTTCGCTTTTTATCGAGACCGGGGACAAAAAGCTGCTCTTCGACTTTGGTCAGACGGGGCTCTTTGCAGAGAACGCAAGGGCGCTGGGGGTTGACCTTTCCTCCGTGGATCTTGCTTTTCTCTCCCATGGGCACTACGACCACGGGGGCGGGCTGGGGGAATTCCTGGGCATAAACCCAAAAGCACCGGTTTATCTCAGCAGATACGCCTTTGGCGGTCATTATAACGCACTTGACAAATACATCGGGCTGGACGGGGCGCTGGAAGGTTGTTCCCGGCTCTGTTTTTGCGACGGGGTCACCCCGGTGGCTCCGGGCATTACACTTTACGGTGGAAAAAGCCCGGCTCCCCTCGGGACCCTTGGCTCACGGGGCATGAAGCTGAAAACCGAAAACGGCCTTTGCCCCGATCCCTTTGACCACGAGCAGTATCTTGTGATCAAGGAAGGTGGAAAGCGCTTTCTCTTCAGCGGCTGTTCCCACAGGGGCGCATGGGAGATCTGCCGGTATTTTTCTCCGGATTATTTCATCGGGGGCTTTCACTTTTCAAAGACAGACCCCCAAACGAAAGAGGGCAGAGCCCTTCTGACCGCAGAGGGTGAAAAGCTCTCCCGGGAGGATACCGTGTACTACACCTGCCATTGCACGGGGCAGGCTCAGTTTGAGTTTTTGAAAGGCAAGCTTGGAGAACGGCTTTTTTACCTGTCCGCAGGCATGACCGTGAGTATATAAAAATAAACCCTCCGTTTCCGGGAAGTACACGGTAAACGGAGGGTTATTTTCAGCTTTGAGGAAGCACTTCGGTCTCGGAGCGTTTTTTCAGATCCCGGAGCAGGGCCAAATTCAGCGGCAGAGCGATGGCAAAGGCCAGAACGTCTGCGATGCCCTGGGAGAGTATAACGCCGTTGAGCTTGAAGAGCATGGGCAGGATCACGATGACGGGGATGAACATAAGTCCCTGCCGGGCAAGGGCGAGAAGTGTCGCACGCCAGACCTTGCCGATGTTCTGAAGGGACATGTTGGTCATAACGGTGATGCCCATAAGGGGCAGGGCGACGCACTGCGCCCGGAGAGCCATTGCGCCCAGCCGGATGACCTCGGGATCGTCCCGGAAAAGGCCGATTATCCAGGGGGCAAAGGCAATGCCTGCCGCGGCGATGACCGTGAGGGCGACAACGGCAACCTTCATGCAGAAGAGCACGGCCTTGCGAACTCTCGAGTAAAGTCCGGCGCCCCAGTTAAAGCCGCAGACCGGCTGAAAGCCCTGGCCAAAGCCAATGAGCGCCGAGGAGGCGAACATCATAAGCTTTGAAACGATCGTCATTGCGGCGATGGCGGCCTCTGCACCGTAGGCGCCGGCGGCGCGGTTGAGCAGAGCAGTTGCAACGCTGGAAAGACCCTGCCGGGCAAGGGAGGGAGTTCCGCCGATGAAGAGCTCCTTGAAGTAGAGCCACCGGAAGCTGAAGTTTTTGATGCGTATGCGAAGACTGTCGCTTTTTGCGGTGACGAAAATGAGAAGGCAGAAGCTGATAAACTGGCTGATAACCGTTGCCAGAGCCGCACCGGAAACGCCCATTTTGCAGACGGTGATAAGCAGGGGGTCAAGACCCACGTTTATAACCGCGCCAATGCCGATGCCCACCATGGAATAGACCGCGTTACCCTGGAAGCGGAGCTGGTTGTTGAGCACATAGGAGGTGGACATAAAGGGCGCGCCGATAAGTATCCAGCGCATATAGCTCACAGCGTGGGGCTCGATGAGCTCCGTGGAGCCCAGCACCCGTGTGAGGGGAGTCATGAACAAAAGCGACGTCCATGACAGCGCGGCGGTGAGAGTAAAACAGGTGAAAAAGCCAACGGAGGCCATTTTTTCCGCAGAGCCGCTGTCGCCCTTGCCCAGAGCGCGGGACATATAGTTTCCGCTGCCCTGGCCGAAGAAAAAGCCGATGGCCTGTATTATGGCCATAACGGGGAACACAACGCCCACAGCGCCGGTCTGGTCGTTGCCAAGACCGCTTACGAAATAGGTGTCCGCCATGTTATAAAGGGCGGTGACCATCATGCTGATTATGGTGGGGACGGCCAGCCTGCAGATGAGCTTTTCAACGGGCTGGGTGGTCATTTTTATAAGCTTTGCGTTTTGTCTGTTTTCCATTTCTTTCTCTTATCCCTTCAGAAGATGCAGCCGCACAAGCACGCCGGATATCCTTGTTCCGCCGGGGAGCATTTCAAGGTCACGCTTTTTAACTCCGCGCACAAGGAGAAGCACCAGCGCGTAGACGATAACGGCAATAAACACGGAGAGCACCGTGGCGATACGCTCGGGAAGGAAAACGTCCAGCCCGATCTGGGACCAGTACGCCCCAAAGCCCATGACCACCGAGGCGATAAGGGGCTTTATGCACCAGCGGAAGATCCTGAGGCGCTTGCCATTGACCTTTCCGAAGGTCTTCAAAAGGAAGACGGTGTTTATGGCCACCATTACGATATAACAGCAGAGCGTTCCGATGGGGGCGCCGTTTATGCCAAGGGAGGGAACGGCGACAAGGAAATAGTTTACCGTGAGCTTCACAACGCCGCCTGCCGCAAGGCTGATCAGGGGCAGGTGGGTTTTTCCGGAGGATTGGAGAAGAGAGGTCATGACCGTGGAGATGCTCGTCCAGTAAGAAGCAAGGGCAAGTATCTTTAAAATGGGAATGGCAACGCCGATCTCGTCAAGCCTTGCGGGGTAGAGCAGACGGGAGATGGGCTCTGCCAGCACCAGCAGACCCACTGCCGCCGGAAGGGCGAGAAGGTTGACGACCTTAAGGCTCTGTTCAATAAGGCGCTTTGCCTTTTTTGTCTGTTTTGTTACGAAATAGCCCGAAAGGGCGGGGAGAATGCTTATGTTGATGGAGGAGATAATCGAGGGGGCAAGGTTGAAGAGAGACTGGGCATAGCCCTTGTAGGCGCCGTAGACCCGGTTTGCCTCGTCCACGGTATAGCCGCTGTGGATGAGGCGGTTAAAGATGAGGAACAGATCCAGAAAGCTCGTGAGGTTGACAACAACGCTGCTCAGGGCGATGGGAATTGCAAGCTTCCAGAATCTTCCCACAATGCGAAGTGAAGAGGTGGGAGCGTTTGTGTCTTCGGCGGCCTTTTGGCGAACCTCACGCTTTTTACGGGAGAGAAGATAAGCCCCGAGCATTACCGCCGCGGCGGTGACAACGCTGAGGGTGGTGCCGGTTATTGCGCCGGCAGAGAGCACGTGGTCCCCGTGACCCATGCTTCGCAAAAGCATTGTAAAGCCGATGCCGATTATAAGCTTGAAAAGGGCCTCGATCACCTCGCTTACAGCCGAGGGACGCATGTCCCCGAGACCCTGGAAAAAGCCGCGGAACAGACTGCTTACCGAAAGGAAGAATATTGCCGGGGAGAGGGCAACGATGCTCAGCGCCGCAAGGGGGTTGTCGAGACTGACGGAGAAAGCGTCCGCCCCGAAGAACATCACCGCCGTGCCCACCGCGCCCACGGCAGAGAGCATTATTGCCAGAATGCGGAAGGTCTTTTTAACGTCCTTCCAGCGCCCAAGGGCGGCAGAGTCGGAGATCATTTTTGAAACGGCAACGCTTCCGCCGGAGATAAAGATCGTGAGCAGGAGCGTGTAGATCTCAAAGGCCGTGCTGAAATAGCCCAGCGCCGCATCGCCCAGCACGTTTGCAATGGGGATCTTGTAGACAAAACCGACTATTTTAACTATAAAGTTTGAGGCTATCAGAATAAGCGCGCCGGAGGCCACGCTTCGGGCATGTTTTTCTTCCAAGGCTTTTCCCTCTTTCGTTTTCATGAGAACACAGTAACTCTATTATATTCTACCACAGAATTGTGTATAGATTGTGTATAAATCCTCTCCGGACAAAGGTCAAAAAATAAAGCGGATTTGGACGGGGCTAAAAAAACGGGGGAAATGCGGATAATAGGGCGCTTTGCTATTGACTTTCGGAGGGATTTGGAGTAAGATATTTATCGTGTGGTATTATGCCAAATATATGAAAGCGGGTATCCACAAATGGACACATCGGTTTTTGAACGTTACGAATCTGAAGTAAGATCCTATTGCCGCAGCTTTCCCACGGTTTTCAGCCGTGCCAAGGGAAGCACCCTGACCGACGGCGATGGAAAGAGCTATATCGACTTCTTCTGCGGAGCGGGAGCTCTTAACTACGGTCACAATAACGAGTATATAAAGCGTAAGGTCATCGACTATATGGAGGCCGACGGAGTGGTCCACGCTCTGGATATGTACACCGAAGCCAAGTCCGACTTTATCGACTTTTTCCAGAACAAGGTGCTCATTCCCCGGGGCTTTGACTACAAGATCCAGTTCCCCGGCCCCACCGGCACCAACGCCGTTGAAGCGGCCCTTAAGCTTGCCAGAAAGGTGAAGGGCAGAAGCGGGATCTTTGCCCTTATGGGCGCGTTCCACGGTATGACCCTTGGCGCTCTCGCTCTCACCACCGACGCCGGCTCCCGCGGGGGCGCAGGTGTGTCTCTGGGCGACGTCACCCACATTCCCGCCCCCTATATGTTCAAGGGGCTGGACGTTATCGGCTATATGCAGACCCTTTTGGACGACGACCATTCCGGCGTAGACAAGCCTGCCGCTCTGGTGATCGAGACCGTCCAGGCCGAAGGCGGAATTTACGTTTTCGAAAACGAGTTCCTCCGTGGGGCAGAGAAATTCTGCCGTGACAACGACATTCTTCTCATCGTGGACGATATTCAGGTGGGCTGTGCCCGAACCGGCACCTATTTCTCCTTTGAGCGCGCCGGTATCGTGCCGGACATCGCCGTGCTTTCCAAGTCCATCGGCGGCTACGGAATGCCCTTCTCCCTGGTTCTGCTCCGTCCCGAGCTGGACAAGTGGTCTCCCGGCGAGCACAACGGAACCTTCCGCGGATACCAGCCCTCCATCGTGGCCGCAAAGGCCGGTCTTGAGTTCATGCTCTCCGAGCATATCGAGGACCGTGTTGCCCACCTTGGGGAGATATTCCGTGACTTCCTTGAAAACAAGGTGGCTTCCCTGGATTCCCGTATTGCCATCCGCGGCATGGGCTGCATCTGGGGCGTGGACTTTGCCGCCTTTGGGGACGATACCTCTGCAAAAGTCATGCGCGCCTGCTTTGCCAAGGGGCTCATCGTTGAGCGCGTTGGCCGCAACAACTCCGTTGTGAAGCTCATGCCTCCGCTGGTGATAAGCGAAGAAGAGCTTATCCGGGGTCTTGAGATCCTGGCCTCCGCCGTTGCGGAGTGCATCTGACCGGGGAGAAAACCATGGGAAAACTGGGTTATTATTTCCGCGTGGCGAAGGGTGCTCTCAGCCCCAAAAAGCTGACCCGTATGGTTCGCCGCGTTCATGAGCGCAGCGGAAAGAACAGCTTTCTGCTGTTCTGGGATATGCTCTGGTGCGGCGCACGGTACGGTGCGGGCTGGAACGACTATCTGATCTTCGGCTGGTACGATATGAACGCCGCCCAGCGTGCGACCTACGTTACCAGAATGAAAAACAAAAAGCTGATCACCGCCCTGAACGACCAGACCGTCACAGACGTTATCGACAACAAGGGCGAGTTCCGCAAGAAATTCGGAAAATATCTTGGCCGCGCTGTTGTGGACGTTAAGGATCTCTCCTTTGAGGACTTTTGCGCCTTCGTTGCCGACAAGGACGCCATCATCGCAAAGCCATATATCGGGGAGAGCGGCAAGGGTATTGAAAAGCTGAAAAAGGCCGACTTTGAGACCCTTGAGGCATTTTACGCCCACGTTACCTCCGGCAGGTTCGGGCTTATCGAGGAGCTTATCGTTCAGCACCCCGACCTTGCCCGTATGTACCCCTACGCCGTAAACGCCTACCGCATCGTTACCGTTGTGGGAGACGACGGTGAGGTCTACTGCGCCTACGCCACCGCGAAATTCGGCGCCGGCGGAAACTTTGTGGACAATATGGAAAACGGCGGCGTTTGCTGCCCCATTGACAGGGAGACCGGAAAGATCGCCGGCATCGCCCATACCTCTGCCCTTAAAAACTACGACCGTCACCCGGACACCGGCGTGGAGTTCATTGGCTATCAGCTTCCCCGTGTTAACGAGGCAGTTGAGCTCTGCCGCGCCGCCGCCAGAGAGGTCGCACCCCGGATACGCTTCGTCGGCTGGGATGCCTTCGTCACCGAAAACGGCGTTGGCATTATCGAGGGCAACGACTACCCGGGCTACGATTTCTGGCAGCTTCCGGAGCACACTCCGGACAAGATCGGTCTGCTGCCCTTCTTCAAAAAGATCGTTCCCAGCGCATTTTAAAACTCTGCCCGGCCTCCGCTTTTTTGGGAGACCGGGTATTTTTTTACCGAAAGAGAGCTGAGTGAAAATGAAATGTCCCTATTGCAACAGCGAGCGTATAGAACGGGGAATAGCCTGGGGCAAAAGCGCCGAAAGCGGAAACCTGGGGCTGAAATACACCTCGGGCGGGCTTTTCGGGCTGACGGGTGTCGTTCAGGTCTATTCCGACCTCTGTCTTGACTGCGGCTCGGTTTTGAGGACCTATATCAAAGAGAATACCGACAAAAACTGGAGCCACAGCCCCGGAAGTCTCGGCAGTAAATAAGTCCTGCCCGGGAGAGAAAACTCTTGCAAAAAACCGGCGTATCTGCTATACTCAAAAAAAGCTGAAAGAAAAAATGGAGGCGAGAAAATGATAAACGTTTTTGACATAACCGAGTTCGGCGCTGTTGGCGACGGCGCAACGGACTGCACCGAGGCGATCCGCGCGGCCTGTGCGGCGGCGGAAAAGGTCGGAGGCACGGTCGCCGTTCCTCCCGGGGTCTACCTTTCGGGAAAATTCCGCCTTGGAAAATACGTCTCCCTTGAGGGTCACGCCGCGTGGTCCTTCCGTTCCGACGGGGGCTCGGTGATACGGCTCAACGACCCCGAGGCCGACTGTCTCGTGGACATAACCGGCGGCTTTGGCTGTACCATGCGCCATATCTGCCTTGACGGAGCAAGACTCGGCCGGGGTATCCACGGCGTTAAGCTCTCCTGGCCCAAGCACAACGGCGGAAACGAAGAGGACACCCCCTCCTTCGACGATTGCCGAATCGGCAATTTCACCGGGGACGGCGTTCACCTTTACCACATCTGGTGCTTCTCAATGCGCCACTGCATGATCCACCGCAACGCCGGCTGCGGCCTGTTTATCGACGGGTGGGACGGATTTATTATCGACAACTGGTTCACCGGCAACGCAAAGGGCGGAGTTCGGGGCGGCGAGATAACCGCTTCTCTCACAATGACGGGCAACCGCGTTGAGTGGAACCGCATGGGCGGCTTTATTTTCAACCGCTCGGACAATATCAACATAACCGGAAACTTCTTCGACCGCAGCGGCGGCCCTGCCATATGGGCCCGGGGCGAAAGCGGAATGGCCTGGGGCTATGCCGTGACGGGAAACATCTTCCGCCGGGACGGCAATCCCGCCTGGGACAAGTTCGACAGCCCCTATCAGGGAAGCCATATCCTGCTGGACAGATGCGTTAACTGGACCATCCAGGGCAACAATTTCGTCGCCGGAGAGGACGATGCCCCCGGAGGCATACCCAGCCCGGACTACGGTGTTGTTTTCGGCAACTCAAAGTGCATTATCCTTCGGGGCAACACCATGGACTGCGGCGCGATCAAGGAGTGCATTGTGGATCTTGGAAACTGCACGGACATGACCGTCGGGGACAACCCCGGTCAGCCCGTTGGAAACAAGGACCACTGGTGGCCGGATCTTTAAAGAAAAATATGCCGTAAATAGGGCAGTGCTATGCCGTTTTTATGGCACAGAGCGGTAGAATTTCCCCCGTAAACAAAAAGGGGGAACAACACCGTGGAAAACAAAAACCGGAAAAGAAGGCCAAAACTTTTGCTGAACATACTGATGATAATTTTGCTGGTGCTGAATCTCGTTTTCAATCTGGCAGACGCCGTGAGAGAGCGTGACGCCGGAGAGATTCTGAAATGGAACGAGCGGTGGTGCATATCCCTTCCGTTTGGCGAAAACGGGGAAGAGGACAAGTCCCTCTGCCCCGACGGGGACTGGTGCCTTGTGCTGGTAAACAAATGGAACCCCATGGAGGCCGACGGGGATATTGAGCTGAAACAGCTCTCAAACGGCCACGCCGTTGACGAGCGGATATACCCAAGCCTCCAGCAGATGATGGACGATGCCCGTTCGGCGGGTCTTTCGCCCGTGATATGCTCGTCCTACCGCACGGTTTCCGACCAGCAGGAGCTCTACTCCGCAAAGGTTGAAAAATACCTCTCCCAGGGCCTTTCACCTGAGGCCGCCGAGGCAGAGGCCGCAAAATGGGTCGCCCTTCCCGGCACCAGCGAGCACCACACGGGGCTTGCGGTGGACATAGTGTCCCTTTATTACCAGACCCTTGACGAAGGTCAGGAAAACACCGCCGAGCAGAAATGGCTTATGGAAAACTCCTGGCGCTACGGCTTTATTCTGCGCTACCCCAACGGCACGACGGAGATCACGGGCATAAACTACGAGCCCTGGCACTACCGCTACGTTGGAAAGACTGCCGCAGAAGAGATATACACCCGGGGAATAACCCTTGAGGAATACCTCGGGGAAAGCTGACAAAAGGCCTTGACGGTAGTGGCGGTATTGTGTTATATTATAGATAGTGGAAATTGCCAAAAGGAGAAAAACAATGAAAAAGGCCGTTATTGCTATAGTCCTGCTCTGTGTCTGTCTTGGTCTTTGTGCCTGCGGAGGAGACGTGCCCGAAGCTACAACTGAGGCAACTACTGAGGCAACTACTGAGGCAACTACTGAGGCAACTACAGAGGCGACTACAGAGGCAACTACGGAAGCCACCACGGAAGCACCTGTGCCCGGAGTGGAGCTTGCCCTGCTTCCTGCGAGCCCCGAGGCCTGGGAGGATATAGAGTGGGTAAGGCTTTCCCTTTCCTATGAGCTTGGCGTTCCCCAGGGAGTTTCCTTCAGCCAGTGGGATATTTGCATTCCCGGAGAATATTATCTCTTCATTGCAGATGAGCCGATATCCGCCTTTGTTAAATATTTTACCCAGCCCGAGCTTTCGCCGGACGGAAGCTGGGTGAGGGGTCCCTCAAACGTGGTGATAGAGTTTTCAAACGGATTTACCTGTGAGCTGGTCTATTCCTTTGTCGGCGGTCCCCCCATGCTTTCAAGCTGCGTGAGGACCTTTGACAGCGCGGGTGAGCCGGTGTTTTACAGCCTCTCTCAGGAGGGTGTTGACTACGTTGCAGGAATCATTCAGCAGGTGGGTCTGAATTTCTCCGCCGAATAAGCCTGTTTTTTCATCCGATATAATATTGACCGCCGAAAGCATTTGCTTTCGGCGGCGTTTTTATTTTACGATAGTGTGCCGGCGGCTCTTCAGAAGTTCGGCAAGGTCGGCTTCGGTCTTGAGCCTGTGGGGAGAGGCAATGCCGCCGCGGCCGGCGGAGTCGTTGGCGTGGGCGTCGCTTCCGGCGGTGAGGATAAACCGGGGATTTGCCGCGGCAAGAGCGGCGCAGTTTTCGTTTTCTTCGGGGGTGTTTCCGGCGTTGAACACCTCAATGCCGTCCAGCAGGGAAAGGTCGGCAACGGGACCGGGATCCGGCATATAGTGGCGGACTCTCCATGGGTGAGCCTGAAGCACAAGCCCTCCGGCAGGCCGGACAAGGCGGCTGTAGGTCTCAAGCTCGTGGTCTGCAAGCTCGGGGTTGTCGAAGAAAAATTTCGGCGTAAGCCCGTAGACCAGTATCTCTTTTCCGCCGCCGATATGCTCTTCAACGGCGAAGAGCACGTCAAAATCACGCTTTTCGCCGTATTCATGGCCGATCTCCCAATCCCGGCGGTAATGCTCAACAAATTCCGCCCAGGGCATATTGCGGTCAAGGGCTGTGGAGCCCCAGCGGAAGTGGTTCGTGATCACAAGCCCGGAAAAACCGAGGCTTATAAGGTGGTCGATATGCTCCTCAACGGGACTTCCCCCGTTGCTGGGGAGTGTGTGGCAGTGCATTTCGTATTTGAACACGGAATTTGTCCTCCTGTGTTATTTAGCCGTAGTAATCCTCAAGGTATTCCTCAAGGGTGATGCCCCGGGTGTATATCTCTTCTGCGGCGGTCTTTCCAACGTAGCGGTAGTGCCAGGGCTCGTAGATTATGCCGGTTATGTCCGTTGAGCCGTTGGGGTAGCGCAGAATAAAGCCGTAGCGCCAGGAGTTTGCCATAAGCCATTTCTGCTCGGCGGTGTTTTCCTGGTTTTTGTCCAGCATCTGGTAGCTTCGGGCGACTATGTCCACCGCGAGACCGGTGTGGTGCTCGCTTGTGCCGGGAACGGCAACCTCCATGGCGGCTCGCTCTTCGGCGGCCTCAAGGGAATAGCCCTGTTCAACGAACTTTGCTACCTGGGCGGCAAAAAGCCTTTTTTGGGTGTCCACGGTGCGGTAGGAAGAGCAGATGACCGGGTCAAGCCCCGCACTGCGGGCTCCGTCCATCATGGCCTGGAGGTCGTCAATTATTCTCCCGTCCACACTGTGGGAGCTGTTGAAATATTTAAGGGTAACCTCGTGGCCGGAAAGCAGGGGATTCCAGGGGTTTACCAGAATCAGGTTCCACTCCTGAGCCTGAGTGACCGTGGGAAAGATCTTTCCGACCGTTTTGTCGGAAATAAGTCCGCTTCCCCCCAGAACGTAGCCCCGGGTGAGATCCTTGTCTCCCACGTATGCCGCGGCGGGAGCTTCTTTTCCGGAGGCGGTGAGAATGAGGGGGGAATTATTGCAGATCGCAAGAGGTCCGCCGGAGAGTCCGTCCGGGAAATTCCGGGCGTAGGCAAGCACGGCGCCCTCAGGAGAGGTGAAGAACTCTCTTGCGACCAGCACCGAGGTCTCGAACCTGTCTGCGCCGCCGATGCGTCGGATCTGACCAAAGGCGGAAAGCTGAGCCTCCACTCTGGCAGATACGGCCGCCGTACCGCCGATTATGTATTTCGTGCCGGGTACCTGGGCGAGCAGGGCTTTCTGGTCTTCGGTGAGGCTGTTTTTCACAAGAAGAATGGGCAGCTTCGATGCGGAAGCGGAGAGGGAATCGGCAAAGTCAAGTCCCGTGCAGATAAGAATTCCCTCTTCTCCCGGACCGGCCTCGGAGAGGATACGCAGGTTTGTCTCGTAGCGGTCTGCACCTCCAAGGCGCTTTATCTCAAAGCCTTCAAGCCCGGTCTCCGTTGAGACGGGGACTGCATTTGGGCCTCCGAGAATGTACACCGTACCCCCGGGGGCGAGATTTTCCTTTACGTAGGCCAAAACCATGCTCTCGGTGGTCTGGTTTGCCCGGGTCAGTAAAATCGGGGCGTTTTTCACGTGGGCAAGGTAGCTTCCGGAAAGCGCGTCCGCAAACTGGGTGCCGCTGGCGATAATGACGGCGTCGAACTGTGAGATGCCTCTGTCAAGTTTTTGCTGATCGGCAACGGCAAGGGCCGTTTCGTAGCGGTCGCTGCCGTAGATCCTGGTAACGTCCAGGTCAAAGGGCTTGGTCTCTACAGTGAAGACCTCGCTGGCAGAGAACCTGTCCCCGTAGACCACCTGAACGAAAAAGCTGTGACCCACGTCGATGGCGGTAAAATCAAAGCTCTCTCCGTTTTTGTGGGGCAGGGGCTTTTCGTTTTTGTACCATTGAATGTTGACCGTGCCGTTTTTAACCGCGGCGGCAAGACCTTCGTCCAGAGCGGCCATTGATACAAGGTCGAGGGTCATTCTTCCCTCGCAGACGGCGGCGCTGGACTCTGTGAAGATCACCGGGCAATCGCCCCGGGTGAGCTCCACGGCAGAGAAGTTTGCAAGAAGGTCAATATCCTCAAGGGCGGTGAAGCTGAAGGTGGGGGCGGTGGAGACGATGCGGTCGTCGGCGGTAGACCAGTTGACGAAAACGTAGCCTATCTCCGGCCGGGCGCTGAGAGTAACGGTGTCACCTGCGGCAAACTCGCCTCCCGACGTCACCGTGCCCCCCCGCTGGGGGTAGAGGTCGGTGGTGACCGTAACTCTGGCAGAGGTCGCGGCGGTGAATTCGTAGGTGAGGATTCGTTTGGTCTGAGTCTCGTCTGCCGGGGGCAAAAAGATCCCGCTCACGCCAAACAGGCTGGTTGCGCCGGGCTCCCCGGCAAAGACAAAGCCCTCTTCCGGGGTGAGGGTGAGCTCAAGGGTGTAGCTTTTTTCGGCGGCGAAGGTCTCCCCGGGGTCGAGGTATTTTTCGTCCTTGTGGGAAAACCAGCGGATATCCTCCGGGGAGCACACCGCGCCGGAAACGCTCACTTCGAAGTCCGGGCTCTCTCCGGCAACGGGGTAGGAAAGGTTTGAGAGCTCAACAAAAGCCACGGGCTCGGGAGCTTCCGTGGCAAGGGAAGAAAAACCTCCGCCAAACAGGCAGAAAAGCAGTAAGATCGGGATAATAATACGGTAACGGCGTTTAAGCACGGGTCATTCATTCCTTCTCTGTTCGTATCAAGGGATATTATACAACTCTTTTCCCCATATTTCAACAAAAAGAACGAAAAAACCGACACTCTTTTTTAAGGGAAGAGTGTCGGTCGAAAAAACGGATATGGGAGCTTATGCCAGCAGGGCGTTGTAGAGAGCCTGAACGCCGCGGATGGCGTCGGCGGTGTCAACGGCGAAGATCATGCTGACCTCGGAGGAGCCCTGGCTGATCATGGAGATGTTGATGCCGGCCTCGGAGAGGGCGGTGGTGGCCTTGGCGGCGATGCCGACGGCGTGCTTCATTCCCTCGCCAACGACGACGATAAGGGAAAGACCGTCGTGGATCTGGACGTCGTCGGTGCCAAGCTCAGATCTGATGCGGGCGGTGATCCGGTCAAGAACGCCGTTTTCAAGGTAGTGGCTGCGGGCGATGATGGTGAGATCGTCGATGCCGGTGGGAGTGTGCTCGTAGGAGACACCCTCGTCCTCAAACATTTCCAGAAGCTTTCTGCCAAAACCGATCTCCCGGTTCATAAGGTATTTGTTAACGTAAACGCTGGTAAAGCCCTTGTCGCAGGCGACGCCGGCCACGCGAACGTCCTCGTGGATCTCGGAGTTGCGCTCGGGGACGATGAGGGTGCCGGGGCAGGAGGGGTTGTTGGCGTTGCGGATGTTAACGGGAATGCCAACGCGGTAAACGGGAAGCAGAGCCTCTTCCTGGTAGACGTTGAAGCCGGCGTAGCTCAGCTCGCGCATTTCGCGGTAGGTGACAACAGGAATGGGTCTGGGGTTTTCAACGTGGTGGGGGTTTGCGCTGTAGACGTAGTCAACGTCGGTGAAGTTCTCGTAAACGTCAACGTTGAGGGCGGCGGCAAGAATCGCGCCGGTAATGTCGCTTCCGCCCCGGGGGAAGGTGACGGTTTCGCCGGCCTCGGTGCGGCCGAAGAAGCCGGGGAAGACGATTATACCCTCCATGCCGGAGAGGTTTTTGTTGAGAAGCTCGTAGGATTTGGGCAGGATCTGGGCGTTGCCGAAATCGTCGGAAAGGTACATTCCGGCATCGCCGGGATTAACGTATTTTGCGTTGCAGCCCAGCTTGCAAAGATAGGCGGCGGTAAGACGGGCGGAGTTATCCTCGCCGGCGGCCTTGACAGCGTCGGTAAACTTGGTGGGCAGGCTGCGGTCGAGTTCCATTCTGGCGCGGAAGTCGGGGGCGATCTCGGCCATGACGTGGTCAACGCCGAGATCCCGGGCGATGGATGCGTATCTTTCGATGACGGTCTCCATAGCGGCAAGACCGGCCTCGGTTCCGTTTTCAAGAGCGGCCGAAGCGGCGGAGATAAGCATGTCGGTGACTTTGACGGGGTCGTTGACGCCCTTGCCCGGGGCGGAAACGACAACGACTCTTCTTTCGGGATCGCTTATAATAATATCGCAGACCTTGCGGATCTGGACGGCATCCGCAAGGGAGGAGCCGCCGAATTTAATAACCTTCATATATCAATCTGCTCTCTTTGAATAAAATTTCCATTTTGGGTCAATGATATTCTACCACACTATTTTATGTTTTGCAACGATATCTTGTCAAAAATATCGCTTTTCGGAAATTCAGCCGTAAGCGTCCCGGGACAAGGTGCGGTGATTGTTGGTTTTGCATATACTGAACTGAAGGGGAACCGGGAAAAAACGTTTTTGGTCTTGGAAGAAGGCTTGGGGGAGGGAAGGTTTTATGTGGCAGGAAGATAAATGCATACGCACTTTTATAGGCGCAAACGCGCCAAGGGGCGCATCGGCCCACAGGACGACGCTGTACGACGGGGAGAATACCGACAGGGTCATACTTATCAAGGGCGGAGCGGGAAACGGTAAGTCCACGCTGATGGGTCGGGTGGCTGCGGCGGCAGAGGAGCGGGGCTGGGAGGTTGAACGGGTGTATTGCCCCTCCGACCCCAAAAGTCTGGACGGGATAGTCTGCCCGGAGGGGCGCTTTGCCATGGTGGATGCAACCCCTCCCCACGTGTGGGAGCCGGAGGCGCACTGTCTTCCGGAGGAATATCTCTCCCTTTCTCCCTGGGTGAGCCGTGACGTCCGGGAGAAAAGGGCAGAGATCACCGAAAAAACGGAGGAGCTGAAAAAAAGCCGCCGGGAGGCGGACAAATGCATTTCTGCCGCCGCCGAGGCCGACAGCGAGCTTTCCTGCGAGGCGCTCACCTTTGCCTCCACGGGAAAGCTCTCCGGAATGGGGCGGTCTTTGGGAGAAAAATACCTGCCAAAAGCTTCGGCTTTGCCGGGAACGGGAGGTAAGCGGCGGTTTCTCTCCGCCCTTGCTCCCGGGGGTATAAAAACGTTTCTGCACACTCCGGAGGCGCTTTGCGGCGGTGAGGGCAGAATGCTTTGCTACGGGGACTCTTTGGGACTTTCGCCCTTTTTCCTCGGGGGCTTTTGCGAGACTGCGGAAAAACGGGGCTTTTCCCTCTGGCAGTTTTTCGATCCACTTGTGCCCTCGAGGCTCGTGGGGGTTTGCGTAAGAGAGGCGGGACTCTGTGTTATGCCGGAGGAATTTGGCGGAGAGAGTGTTGCGGACCTTGGAGAGGCCTTTTCCCCTGCGGACAGAGAGGAGATGGGCGCCCGTCCTGAGGTGCTCACAGCCGTGAAGACCGCCCTTCTGACCCGTGCCGGAGAGGCTTTGGGGCAATGCCTTGGGCTTCACGACGAGATAGAAGCTCTCTACCGCCCCTATACCGATTTTGCCGGGCTGAACGCTCTGAGCGACAGGCTTTGCGCGGAGCTTGCCGGAGAGAAATAAGGCTGTTTCAGCCGCATATGCCTCTCCCCCGGACGGGTCACGTCCGGGGGAGATATTCTCAGCTCTTTTTTCTGTGATTTTTGCCGGAGATCATTTTTGCTATAAACGACCTGTGCACCTGCATTGCGCCAACGGGGCAGAATTCCTGGCAGCAGAAGCAACAGATGCATTTGCCCTTGTCGATGACGGCAAGACGGTTTTTGATCTCAATTGCCTTTGCCGGGCAGACCTCGGCGCATTTGCCGCAGCCGATACAGCCGGACTTCACCTTTGGACGGGAACGGAGCACCTTTTGCACAACGGAGCTCGTGAATTTTCTCACCGGACCGGAGGCTCTCTCCCGGAAGAAAAAGCTGTTGTCCGTGAGGATGAGCTTATAGTCCGAAACCGTGAGGGATGCGGGGTCGCCGTAGACGCTGAGCTTTTCGGGGATATAGCCCCTTTCCGCCGCGGCGCCGAGGGTGGGTATCTGGTCGGGCACGAGGCCGATCATTCCGGCGGCGACGGAGTCCAGCATATGGGGAGAGGGGGAGGCAAGTATTGCGCCGATGGGTCGGGGAGTTCCGGCGGTGGGGCCGTTGCCCTCCATGCCGACGATCGCGTCGCAGATCGAAAGGCAGGGCTTGATGTAGTCGCAGAGGTCGACCAGCATTCTTGCAAAGTCCGCCGGATGGGGGAAACGGTAGTGGTATTCCGCCTTTTCAACTCCGGGAACGGCGCCGAACATATTTTTACAGGCGCAGGAGAGGTTCATCAACCCGTGGGTCTTCAGCTTGCACACGTTGATAACGGCGTCTGCGTCCAGCAGAAAGTCAACGCAGTTAAAGCTCTTTGCCGCGTGGGCCCCGGGAAAGGAAACTGCGGTCTGGGAGATATCACGGTTCAGCCGGACGCCCTGGCGTTCAACTGAATTCAGTCCCGATGCGGCGTAGACACGCTCAAGGTGGGCAGGGGTGTAGAGTCCGCCGGGGCTGTCACCGATGACCACCTCCGCCCCGAGATCGGTAAGCATCTCTGTAAGCTCGCTTATCACGGTGGGGTGGGTGACGGCGGCGGTGTCCGGCTTCATGGCGGAGACCAGATTGGGCTTTATGGCGATTTTCATGCCCGGTCTCACCCAGCCAAGTCCGCCGATGGCCTCCAGCGCTTCTTTCAGCGCGGCGCGGACGCGGTGAGCCTCGTAGGTGGGACAGGGGACAACGGCAACGTCGTAGCTCACGTTATATCCTCCTGTCAAGGCGTTCGCTCCAGGTCTCGCGGAAGCTGTCGTAACGTCCCTCTTCAATTGCGAGACGGATCTGAGCCATAAGGTCGTTGTAGAACCAGAGGTTGTGGGCAACGCAGAGGCGAAGTCCAAGCACCTCGTCCGCCTTCAGCAGATGGCGGAGATAGCCCTTTGAATATTTTTGGCATACGGGACAGCCGCACTCGGGGTCGACGGGAGTGGAGTCGGTCTCGTATTTTTTGTTGTTCAGGTTAATGCGGCCGTTTTTGGTGTAAAGGTGGCCGTGACGGGCGTTCCGCGCGGGGAGAACGCAGTCGAAAAAGTCAACGCCGCGCCATACGGCCTCGATGATATTGCCCGGGGTTCCAACGCCCATGAGGTAACGGGGGCGGTCCGGGGGCATATGGGGCTCAACGGCGTCGATTATCTCGTACATGGTCTCGGTGCTCTCGCCAACCGCAAGACCGCCGATGGCGTATCCCGGAAGCTCAAGACGGGCAATTTCCTTCATGTGGGCAACGCGCAAATCGGGGAAAATGCCGCCCTGGTTAATGCCCCAGAGCACCTGTGTGGGTGTGACGGCGTTGGGCAGGCGGTTAAGGCGCTCAAGCTCGTCCCGGCAGCGTACGAGCCAGCGGGTGGTGCGCTGATAGGAACGCTCAACGTATTCCCGGGGGGAGGGGTTTGCAACGCACTCGTCAAAGGCCATTGCAATGTCCGAGCCAAGGGCGGACTGTATCTGCATGCTCTCCTCGGGACCCATGAATATTCTGTGGCCGTCGATATGGGATGCGAAGTTAACGCCCTCCTCGGTTATCTTCCGGAGGGTGGAGAGGGAGAACACCTGAAATCCGCCGGAGTCGGTGAGAATGGGTCTGTCCCAGCGCATGAATTTGTGGAGACCGCCAAGGCTTCGCACCACCTCGTGGCCGGGGCGAAGGTGGAGGTGGTAGGTGTTTGACAGCTCCACCTGGCACCCGATATTTTCAAGATCAGTTGCGGAAAGACCGCCCTTTATAGCGGCGGCTGTGCCCACGTTCATAAACACGGGGGTCTGTACCGTGCCGTGGGCTGTGGTATATTCACCCCGACGGGCGCGCCCGTCTGTGGTAAGCAGCTTGAACATTTTTCTGTGACCGTCCCTTTTTCTGCAGGATGGTCATATTATAGCAGAGTTAAGTCTGTTTTTCAACCCAAAGCCGCGTCCAGAACCATCATCAGCGTAAATCCCAGAGCCATTCCGATAGTTCCGTGAAAGCTGTGGGGGCCGGAGTGGATCTCGGCGGCAAGCTCCTCGAAAACCACGTAGACCATCGCCCCGGCGGCAAAGGCCAGAACAAAGGGCAGCGCCGGAGAGAGAAACGCCGTGAGCCACAGAGTGAGAAGCGCCCCAAGGGGCTCGACGATCCCGCTTGCGGTTCCAAGGCAGAATGCCCGGAGCTTTTTGCGGCCGGTAAGGGGAGTTGAGATGATCGCCCCCTCGGGCAGGTTTTGTATTGCAATGCCAAGGGAGAGCAAAAGCGCCTCTGCCAGGCTCCCGTCAACTCCTGCTCCGGCAAGGGCAACGCCAACGGCCATGCCCTCGGGCAGATTGTGCAGGGTCACCGCCAGCACCAGCATTGCCTCGGGTCCCATGGCGAGACCCCGTGACCGGGCAAGCCGGGGGATCGACGCGTCCAGCCCGACCATTGCGCCAACCCCTGCCATAAAGCCTGCGGCGGCTATCGCCCAGTGCACCTCAACGGCAGGGATGAGCAGGGACCAAACCGATGCCGCCAGCATAACTCCGCAGGCAAAGCCCAAAAAGGCCTTGCGTGTGGATTCGGAGGGCTTTTTCCTTATGAAAAACACCGCCGAAGCCCCAAGCGCCGTGCCGACAAATGGCAGGGCTATTCCGGCGGCGGTGAGAATTGCTCTTTCTATTGTATCCACGCTCCCTTTGGGGAAAAGCTTCCCCGAAGCCATACTATGCAAATGGGGCGCGCAGGGGTTAATAAAAAAAAGACGCGAACCCCGGGATGATGAGGGTTCGCGTCCGGCGTGTTTATTTTATCTGCTCGCAGATGGGAAGCTTCAGCTCGGCGCCGATGGGATAGTGGTCCGAAAGGGTGAGTCCGTCGCGGCTTTCGGTCCAGGGCTCAACAGAGAGCTCCTCAAGGTCGGTGAAGATATAGTCTATCTTCACGTCCCGTTTCACCCTGCCAAAGCCGTGGAAGCTGGCCTTGATGCCGGCGGTTATGTCTCTCACGGGGTGGTTTTCGTAGCGGCGGATGAGCTCGATCTCCGGGGCGGAGGGCAGGGCGTTGAGGTCGCCGGTGATGATAAGGGGCAGACGGCGGCCGCTGTCCGCCCGGCTGACGTGGGAGAGTATCTCCCCGGTGGCAAGCAGACGGGAGAGAGCGCCCTCGTGGTCGGTGTGGGTGTTGAACACCCGGAAGGCGCTTCCACCGTCAAGGGGCTGGAAGGTTGCCATTACGCAGAGGCGGTTGCAGATGCTCTGGTCAAGGGCGTAGACCCCCGGCTGGGCGGGGTCGGGGCAGAGCCAGAAGCTCTCCACGTCCGTGGGCATGAGCCGTTCACGGCGGTAGGCAATGCAGGGAGTCTCGTTTGTGTAGTCGTTCCAAATGCCGCCGCCGAGCAACGGCCACTCCGGAAACTCGGAGAGAAGTATCCGGCGCATCTCTAAGGTTATCTCCTGAAAGCAGATAACGTCCGGGTCACGCTGGCGAATGGTATCGCAAATAAGGGGCAAACGGTAAAGAAAATTGTTGCTTCCGTCCCCGTCGTGCATATATCTTGCGTTGAAAGTTACAACACGAAGGGTAGTGTTTCTTGTGCCTTCCATGAAAAATGCCTCCTGTAAAGTATTTTATCTTGTCAATTTTCGTATCCAGGTAAAGCGGTTTACCTTGACAACGGCCACTGCGCACTTCAAAACCTGGTCTGCCTTGAGACAGGCGAAAACAACCACCGGCGACGCGTGGAAGACGAATGCCGCCAGCAGAGACGAGGGCAAAACGATGCCCCACATGAAGATCAGGTCGTTTACGAACACAAAGCCCGTCTGTCCGCCTCCGGAGACGATGCCCGTAAGGCTGGACATCTGGTAAGCGGTGCCGATTATGGTCACGCAGAGCACGTGGATGAACTGCCGGGAAAGCTCTGCGCTCTCGGCGGAGATGCTGTTGAAAAGTGAGATGACCGGGTCCCTCACGGCAAAGAGCACCGCACTTGAAACAACGCCCAGAATAAGGTAGATCACCTGAAGGGTCTTTGCGTATTCCTTTGCGGCTTCGTACCGTCCGGCGCCAACGGTGTTGCCTATGAGCACCGAGGTTGCCGAGGCCGTGCCGGAGATAACGACGCTCACCACCTGGAAGACCGTGGTGGCAACTGTGTTTGCGGAGATCATGGAATCTCCCATACGGCCGATGATGGCGGTCTGGACGGTCATTGCCAGTCCCCAGGATATGCTGGACATTGAAAGGGGAAGACCTGAGCGGAGGTAGTCCAGAAGATAGCTCTTTTTCAAAGCGAAGAGCTCACGGAGCTTCACGTGAAGCTTTTTATCTGCAAAGGCGAGGTAGCCGATTATGACTCCGAATTCCACGAGCCTTGCCGCAAGTGTTGCAATTGCCGCGCCCCGGATGCCCATGGGCTCGAGGCCAAGATGGCCGAAGATGAGCACGTAGTTCAGACCTACGTTGATGCCCAGAGACGCAAGTGACACCCAAAAGCCGATCTTGACCGTTTCCACACTGCGGAGCATGCCCAGCAAGACCTGTCCCACGGTGAAAATGCAGTAGCTTGCCGCGATTATCCTCACGTATTTTGCGCCCTCGGTGACGACCTCCGGGGAGTTTGTGAGAATGCGGAGCAGCCCCTGGGGAGCGGCAACGGCGGCAACGGTGAGCGCGCCGGAGCCGATAAGGCCGATGACCATGCCAACGGCGGTGATACGCTTGATGGGCTCTGTTCTTCTCTGACCCCAATACTGGGCAGAGATCACAGAAATGCCGGAGGCAATGCCTCCGGCGAACATCTGCAACAGAAATTGGAGCTGGTTTGCAATGGCGACGCCGTTGAGGGCGGCCTCGGAGTAACGGCCGATCATAACGTTGTCGGCAAGGTTAACACTGAAGGTTATCAGGTTCTGAAGAACGATCACCCATGCAAGCCGGAACAGAGTACTGTAAAAACTCCG